>NZ_DJDC01000139.1:0-11044 GCF_002430855.1 Acinetobacter sp. UBA5934
TCTCGTGTACCTTTAAAGAACGTGATCGGACTCATCTTGCCAAAGATCCACAACAGCAAAGGCAATACCACTGCACCATGAAAAATGGTAGTTCCGGTTACCACAGCGGCGAACTCCGCCAGACGGCTGAGTACGGAAATGTCTTCGGTTGAAATCAGTTTTGCCAGCAAGGCAAAAATGCCTAGCGGTGCCAGTTTCATCACCCAGCTGATCATCATCATCATGATGTCAAAAAATTGCAGGCTTAATTTACGCACACTGCGGAAATTCTCCCCGCCTTTGACCAGCGCAACCCCGATAAACAAGGCAAATACCACCACGGCCAGCACATTGCCTTCGGCAAAGGCCTTAAACGGATTGATCAGAGTATTTTGAATAAAGTTGGTAAAGAAGGAAGATGGCGTTAAGGTATCAGGTGTTTGGTGACTGTTCATGGCATCCTGAAACATCACAATATCTACGCCCTGACCCACATTAAACAGATGCGCACAGCTTAAGCCCAAAATCAGCGCCAAAGTGGTGGTGGTGACACAGCACAGCAGGGTAATTTTCCAGACCCGGCCCAGTTGCCCGCCTGCCTGCAAGTTCGAAACGCCGACTACGATTGAACTGAAAATCAGTGGAATAAGCAGCATTTTCAATAAACCAATAAAAATACTGCTGGCCAGACCCAAACCATAAAGACTGACAGAAAAAAACTGAGTATTGGGAAACAGATTTAACAGAAATCCAAATGCCACCCCTAAAATCGCAGCAATCAATATTTGTGTATTTAAGCTCATCACGACATGCTTTTTATCATTAAGTCCTGTCAGGCACTATGCCATGCCGTATTTTTAGAATCGAGGATTTTTTTGTCACAAGCTCAGCATAAATAAATCAAAACAGGCGGTTCATTTTATCTGAATCATCACCACTTGGATAAACGAATGGCATAAAATCTGCTTTTAATTCAGTGATTCAATCTAATAATTAAAAGAGTACAACGATGAAAAAAAATCATGCTAATTATTACTCTGCTGTGCAGTGCGCATGCAGCCTTTGCCCATCCAAGTCATGGCTGCCATAAAGATGTCTCCGAGGACATTCCGCGTTGCCACTAAACCACAAGGATTAATAAAATCATAAAAAAACCGGACAGCAAGTCCGGTTTTTTACAACATTTCAACTTATTGGGTTTCAATTTCACGCAAGCGAATCAGACCTTCCTGAGTGGTGCTACACACCAGCTCACCATTTTGCCACATGCGGCCAAAATTCAGTCCGCGAGAACTGGCACTGATGGTGGCATCCATGTCATACAGCATCCATTCATCGACACGAAATGGCTTATGGAAATACATGGCATGGTCAATGCTGGCGCATTGCAGACTTGGGGAAATATAACTTAAACCATGTGGACGCAAAGCTGTGGTCATTAAGGTGAAGTCTGAATAGAACGCAGCGATAGCCTGATGCAGTGAAATTTCATCAACCTTTTGCGCAATCTGGCCATGGGTTCGAATGTAATGCGCATAAGAAGGGGCTTCAGGCTGAGGCTGGAAAGGATTGACAGGCATCACCGGGCGAATTTCCACATGACGGTCACGCATAAAACTGGCGCGTACATTTTCCGGCACGAATTCGACCAGCTGGGTTTTTAATTCTGCTTCATTTTTTAATTCTTCAACCGCAGGATATTCCGGTTCTGAAATCTGGTAATTCAGGCCTTCTTCCGGACTGGCAAATGATACCATCGCGGTAAAAATCGTCCGTCCATGCTGAATGGCACGTACCTGACGACTAACAAAGCTCTTGCCGTCCCGCAGACGGTCCACTTTATAAATAATCGGTGCGTTGACATCTCCGCCATATAAAAAGTAGGCATGCAATGAATGCGCAGGACGATCTGCCGTATAGGATGCTGCCCGTAATGCCTGCCCTAATACCTGCCCACCAAAGACACGCTTCCCTACCAGATTACGGCTTTGACCTCGATAAATGTTTTCTTCAATCTTTTCAAGGCTCAGTAATTCAACCAGTTCTTGGGTTAAAGGATTCATAAGCGACCTATTTTTAATATGGGATACCTAAAATGTAGGCGAAAAATTTCAATCAATCAGCTAAGCTATAAACGCTATTCTGCCACAAATCCCGACTAAAGCCCTAAAGATAGACTGACTGGCCTGTCACGCAATTTGAGCTGAATATCCGCTAAAAATACGATTTTTAACGATAAAATTTAACACTCAATATGCATTTTGTCAGAAAATGACATATTGTTTTAAATTACAATGATGCAAAACTATTCCCCCTCAGAAAATCTGTGGTTTCGGTCATTTAAGTAGGAGTATGTATGTCCAAGAGTGGCTTTGGTCAAATCTATCGTCAGCTTTCCAGTAAGCTGCTTGACCTGGTGGTAACCCCACATGTTCTTGGTGAGGTTCCTACTGAACCGGCAACGACAGAAGTAAATTCCCAGACAGAGCAGCCCGTCCAGCAAAAAGTGGTGTGCTATGTCTTACAAAATTACTCGCGTAGCAATGCCCTGATTGTTGATGGGGAAACTCGCCGTCTAAAATTGCCACCGGCATTAAATCCGCTGGTGGTGGGCGATCATAAGGAAAAAGCATCAGTGCTGTTTTTGCAGCATCATAATGAAAATAACTTGCTCAATCCTCCGCCCCATGCCTTTCCACCGCGATTATTACGCCTGATCGACATTCTGGAACATCATCCTCAAGTTGATATTGAACTGATTCCGGTTACCGTATTATGGGGACGTTCGCCAGACAAAGAAGATTCCTGGTTCAAACTCTTATTTACCGATACATGGGCAACGCCAGGTACTGTTAAACAATTGGTGAATATTGGCCTGCATGGTCGTCAGTCCTATCTGGAATTCCATCAGGGCCAGTCTTTGCGCCAACTGGTTGAATTTGCCAAACAGCGGCATCCGAACCTGTCGCCTGCGACTTATATTCTCAATAAATTAAATAACTATTTAGATGGTCAGCGTGAAGTTGTACTTGGCCCGGATCTTTCAGATCGTCGTAACGTGATGCATTCCCTGATCAAATCTAACGATGTTCAGGATGCCATCCGCCGGGAAAGCATTCGTGGCAAAATCAGCATGATCGAAGCTGAACGCCGTGCTATTGGCTATTTAAACGAGATTGTATCGGACTATTCACATTCGGCAGTCCGTTTTGCCGACATGGCGCTGACCCGTTTATGGACCCAGCTCTATGACGGTGTTGAAGTGCATAACTTCAGTACCGTGCGTGAACTGGCCAAAGATTACGAAATTATCTACACGCCTTGTCACCGCAGTCACATTGACTATTTATTACTGTCTTATGTCATTTATAAACGTGGCATGATGGTGCCGTACATTGCTGCAGGTGATAACCTGAATATGCCTTTTGTGGGTCAATTATTGCGTGGTGGTGGTGCGTTCTTTATTCGCCGTACCTTCCGCGGTAATGGCTTGTACACCACTGTATTTAAGGAATATCTTTTTAATATTCTTTCCCGTAATACCCCACTGGAATACTTTATTGAAGGTGGCCGTTCACGTACCGGCCGTTTGCTGCCGGCAAAAACCGGCATGCTCGCCATGACGGTGCATGGACATTTACGTGGTCGTTCTAAACCGATCGTGTTTGTACCGACATATATTGGCTATGAACGCCTGATGGAAGGTGCCACCTATGTCGGTGAAATGAATGGTAAAGATAAAGAATCTGAATCCATCATGGGTATTCTGAAAACCCTGCGCAAAATCGAACGTATTTTCGGCCAGGTGCATGTAAACTTTGGTGAGCCGGTTTTTCTGGATGATATGCTTAAACAGCATGCTGCGGACAATATTAAAATTGCCAAAAATGATGATCCGATTCCGCCAGAAGTATCAGATGCAGTCAACAGTGCTGCCCATGCCATTCTGGAAAATATTAACCGTGCTGTGGTCATTAACCCGGTATCGCTGCTTTCACTAATTCTGTTGGCTACCCCTAAACATACGCTGGATGAAGAGATCTGCATCAAGCAGCTGGATGCTTACCGCAAACTAGTGACTGCCTTGCCTTATGATACGCGTACTCAGGTGACGCCGCTTTCAGGCAAAGAAATCATTGCCTATGGCTTAAAACTGAAGCTGATTAAACGCGTTAAACACGTGTTAGGCGACATTATTGCGATTGAAGATAACCAGGCGGTATTGCTGACATACTTCCGCAATAATATTTTGCATGCTTTTGTTTTACCTTCGCTAATTGCAGCCTTGGTGGAACATAACGGTTTAATCCGCCGTGGTGATTTGATTAATGTCATTCGTACCCTTTATCCATTTTTAAAAGCTGAATTGTTCTTAAAATGGAAAGATGAAGAGCTGAAAGATCAAATTTGTGCGTATGTTGAAGCCTTGATTCAAGCCAAATTGATTTTTGAAGATATTGAAGGCAATCTGGTTTCTCCAGCACCAAACTCGGAAGATCATAACCAGCTGGTGGTGCTTGCCGCTCCGGTGATGCAAAGTCTGGAACGTTATTACATGACCCTCGCTTTAATCACCCAGCGTGGTTCGGGCAACATTTCGACCCGTCAGGTGGAAGAACTCAGTCATTTGGTTGGTCAGCGCCTGTCTGTACTGTATGAATTCAACTCTCCAGAATTCTTTGATAAAGCCTTATTCCAAAGCTTTATTAAAGTGCTGACCCAACAGGGCTATATCCGTAACAATGAAGATAACGCCATTGTGTTTGATGAGAACTTCCAGAACGTTGCTCAATACGCCAATCTGGTATTAGATGATGTGACTTTGCAAATGCTACAGCACATTACCACCTTTAGTGATGAAGAATTGAAGGAAGCTCTGGATGCAGTCGCTGCCCAGCAGGCGAAACGTCGTTTAAAACGGAAGAAGAAATAATCTTCCTTCTCCGTTCCCTCTCCTTCTAGGAGAGGGCTAGGGAGAGGTCTGTTAAATACTCTCCTAAGCTAGAGATAAAGCACTGCTTTAGATCTAGCGCAAGTGAGGGTTAGGGAGTGATTGATTACTTTTAAAAAAATTTAACCAATAAAATCAATAATATTTATCGCTAATAGTATTACTTTTACTTTATTCCTATAGTCTATTTTTCTAATCTTTAGGATGAATAATGAAATATTTATTAATAGCTCTTACATTATCTTTATCAATCCCTACATTTGCTGGAAGCTGTGACTACAGCTGGCAATCAGCAAAAGATGGATCTTCTTGTGGCGACCGTGCAGCTGACCGCCGTCCTGGTGGCAGATAATTTTTTGAAATAATCACCCCTTCTCTTGCGCCATATATGGCTCAGGGAGAAGGTGGGGATGAGGGTGAGTTAAAGTTCAATATTTGATTATTTAAAAAAATCACCTCTCCCTAACCCTCTCCTAAAAGGAGAGGGAACTTCAATATCTCATTTAGATTAATAACTTTTTATAATCCCTAAAACAATCCTGATGTTCTAACTGAAATCCAGTTTCCAGCATCCGCTTTGCAAAAATCCGTTTTCCAGATTCCTTCTGGCTTTCCACAACCAGTTCAGGCAAATCCAATTGCCGTTGAAACCACTGAATCACTTCATGCAAAGGTACAGGCTGATTATTGGTAACGATATAAGAAGGTTGAGTATGTTCCACGTGAATCAATTGCGCCAGGAACCGAGCCAGATCATCAATATGAATCCGGTTAGACCAGTGAATTTGCGGATAGCGTTGAGTCATTTCAGCCAGCTTGATCATCCTCGCCACAGACGTGCCATAAATTCCTGTAGGACGAATGACTATGCAGCGCTCAGCGAATGCCTGTTGGTAGAGCTGCTCCATCTGCCAGAGTAACTGCCCCTGCTCATCCACCGAATGAAGAGTAGACGCATCATCAATATGCTCACCTGAATTTTCACCATAAACACGGGTTGAGGACACTACGACAATTTTTTGCACTGGATGCTGCTTTAAAGCACGGACAATTGGAGCAACCGAATCGACATAAGTCTGTTGATAGCCTTCAACAGTACTTTGTGAGGGCGACAATAAAACATAGACCCAATCTATGGGCGGGAGATGAGTTAAATCCAGCTGATGCACATCTTGAATCAGATGAGTCGCATAGTGATCAGTTTTCGGACTTTGGCTGATTGTGGTAATTTGGTGCCCTTGCTGAAATAATTGTTTAGCAACCCGGGTAGATGTTTTACCATAACCGATAAATAATATATGCATTAAGCACCTGATGATTTAACTCAAGTTGAGGGCAAATGGCTGCAGTCCATCAATTGCAAGGGGTAGGAACTGCCTCTGCCGCATTACTGGAAAAACTGAATATTTTTACGACAGATGATTTACTGTTTCATCTACCGCGTGATTATGAAGATCGTAGCACGATCATTCCCATGAACCAATTGGTCGTGGGGCGCAGTTATTTGCTTGAAGGTATTGTGAAAGGGGTCGATTTCCCGCCGGGCAAGCGCAAATCTATGGCCATCCAGTTACAGGATGATTTCGGCAAAGTCACCTTGCGTTTTTACCATGTCTATAAAGCCCTGACTGATCGTGCCAGAATTGGCAATCAGCTACGCATCTTTGGTGAAGTGCGCGTCGGTGCACGTGGTCTGGAACTGTATCATCCTGAAATTCAGCTCATTACTGAACATACGCCCTTACCCAAAACCCAGCTCACTGCCATTTATCCAGCCACCGAAGGTTTAACCCAGCCCAAGCTGCGTGAATATGTCAAACAGGCACTGAAACAGCATAGTGATGACCTGCCCGAATTATTGCCAGAAAAATTCACCAATGGTTATGCACTAAAGCAGGCACTGGAATATATTCATGAACCGCCACTGAATGCCAATATGCTACAGTTGGCACAAGGCTCTCATCCGGCTCAGCAGCGTTTGATCTTTGAAGAACTGGTTGCACATCAGATCAGCCTGTTATCTCGCCGTGCTTATATCCAGCAAATTGCAGCACCTTCTTTTAGCCCGAGTAAAAATTTTGCCAAGCAGTTATTGGCTGGCTTACCGTTTAGTCTGACCGGCGCACAAAAAAGAGTCTCCAAAGAAATTATGCAGGACTTAAAACAAAACAAGCCCATGTTGCGTCTGGTTCAGGGCGATGTCGGCGCAGGTAAAACCTTGGTAGCCGGGGTTGCAGCCTGTCATGCGTTGGAAGAAGGCTGGCAAGTGGCGCTCATGGCACCGACGGAAATTTTGGCCGAACAGCATTATCTGAACTTTAAAAAATGGTTTGAACCTTTAGGCCTGAATGTGTCTTGGCTTTCAGGCAAACAAAAAGGCAAGGCTCGTGCAGCGGCTGAGCAAACCATTAAACAAGGCACTGCCAATCTAGTGGTGGGGACCCATGCCCTGTTTCAGGAAAATGTCGAATTCAGCAAACTCGGTCTGGTGATTATTGATGAGCAGCATCGCTTTGGTGTTGATCAGCGGCTGGCACTACGCAATAAAGGCATCAACAACACCACCCCGCATCAACTGGTGATGACTGCCACTCCAATTCCCCGCACTCTTGCCATGTCTGCTTATGGTGATCTGGACACCTCGGTGATTGATGAACTGCCGCCCGGTCGTACTCCGATTCAGACCGTTACCATTCCTTTAGACCGCCGCGAAGAAGTACTACAGCGTATTGCCACCAATTGCGGCGAAGGCAAACAGGCCTATTGGGTCTGTACTTTGGTGGAACAGTCGGAAACGCTGGATGCCCAAGCGGCCGAAGCGACTTATCAGGAAATCAAGGAACGTTTTCCGCAGCTCAATATCGGTCTGGTACATGGCAAAATGAAAGCCGATGAAAAACAGGCGGTAATGCAGCAGTTTAAAGACAATCAGCTGCAACTCCTGATTGCCACTACGGTGATTGAAGTCGGGGTGGATGTACCGAATGCTTCCATCATGGTGATTGAAAATGCAGAGCGTCTGGGACTTTCACAGCTACACCAACTGCGCGGGCGAGTGGGTCGTGGTGCAACTGCCAGTTTCTGTGCCTTACTATATAAAAATCCGCTTTCGCAAAATGGACAGGAACGGCTGCGGATTATGCGCGAAACCAATGACGGGTTTATCATTGCCGAAAAGGATCTGGAAATTCGTGGCCCGGGCGAATTGCTCGGCACCAAACAAACCGGTGACATGGGCTTTCGGGTGGCCAAGTTAGAACGTGATGATCATTTGCTGAATCAGGCGCATTATGTCGCGCAGCAAATTCTCAAAGATTATCCTAAAAATGCAGAGGCTTTACTGAAACGCTGGTTACCTGAAGCGCCACGCTATGCCTATGTGTAAATAAGGAGAAAATAAAATGACACAAGATATTCCCGTTCCATACGATTTAGAGTTTCAATCGCCAATTCCAAATATTTGGAGAAATACAATCGTTCAAATTGTCGAGGCTTTTAAAGATAAAGATTTTGCTCGTCTAAGTACAATTCCAAATGTTGAATTTGTTGATATTCAATATGCTGCCGAGACTGCCGAAAATATTGATCATTATGGCGCTCATCTTGTCAGCTTACCTGAGGAAGCATGGGATTCTTCTGTATGCTTCTATCAAGGTAAACATAATGAAAATCATTTTTGGAAGGCGATTGTTGACCTGTTTACAGAAGAAGAGTGTCCTAGTGATTTAATTATTAACCTTCATATTTATAAGCAAGATGATCATTATACTTATGAAATAATTGATATCTACGTACCATAAAATACCAATCATAAAATCATTAAAATAAGAAAACACTATGCTCCAATTCCTCAATCAACTGCTTCACAAAGGTGTGCAAAGCCTTTCCCCTTGCCTGCTCTGCGGAATCGATCGACAGCAACACCATTCAGTCTGTACCGATTGCTGGCAGCAATTGCCGTGGTTGAAACAGAGCATTCAGCGACAGGAAATGGATATCCAGGTGGCCTGTCATTATGACTATCCAATAGATCGTATTATTCAGAAATTCAAATATGAACAACAGCTGCATTTTCAAACCCTGCTTGCTGGCTCACTGATTAACCTGAAATTACCCAAAATTCAGGCCATTGTGCCGATGCCGATTTCCCATCAACGGCTGGCCGAACGCGGCTATAACCAGTCTTTGCTGGTTGCAAAGATATTGGCAAAACATCTGAATATTCCCGTCTGGCAACCGGTTGCTCGACTGGCGCAACATTCGCAAAAAGGCTTAAGCCGCATTGAACGATTAGACCAAATTGACCAGCAATTCATGATAGCAGCAACGTCCAAAGTCCGTTACCGCAAGGTATTGATGCTGGATGATGTGGTGACTACAGGCAGTTCACTGCATGCCTTAAAACAAAAACTTGAAGAATTGGGTTGTCAAAAAGTTTATGCAGCGTGTATCGCGAGTGCAGAGATTTAATCTTTGGAAAGAAAGCCTACTGATTTCCTTTTATCCGCTTGCAGAAGCGTACTCATCCTTGAGAGAGAATGATTTTATCAATCAGGACAAAATGCTTTCTGTTAAAAACCGCTTCACCCAAGGCATAACAATTTCACGGGTCAAAGGTGCCAGTTGAGTATGTAAATCATCCAGATCGACCCACTTCATTTCGGCAATTTCTGCATCGATTTTTGGAGCATGGTCTAAAGTTACATGATAAACATAACTGACCAGCTGATGATCCGGCTCATTGGCGGTCGCCGTTTCAAAACGTCCGACAAAGTGTTGAATTGAAGCCTGACAACCAATTTCTTCTTGAATTTCACGCAGCATGGTCGCTTCAGGTGGCTCATCGGGTTCCAGCTTGCCACCCACCTGCATAAAGCATGAAGTATCACGTTTACGTACCACTAAAAGTTGCTGTTGATCATTTAAAATAATTGCCGCAGCAACTGTAATCACTTTCATGTTTATTTCACCAACGCTTGCTGATCGACCATACCCCATTTCGGCTGTGGTGCCTCATATTCATCAAACTGCTGCAAAATCTCTTCAATTGAATCTGAAGCAATAATGCTGTCCGCAAAACGTGTATGGGTAAAACCTTTGACGGTGGTCATTTGGATAAATTTCAATAAATCATCATAAAAACCGGCCACATTTAAAAAGGCACACGGTTTTAAATGGATGCCCAGTTGTGCCCAGGTCCATTGCTCAAAAATTTCTTCCAGCGTCCCTGCACCACCTGGCATGGCAATAAAGGCATCGGAAAGTTCCGACATTTTGGTTTTACGTTCATGCATATTGCTTACCACATGCAATTCGGTTAAATGCGGATGAGCCAGCTCACGATCGACCAAGGCATTTGGAATCACGCCAATGACTTTGCCACCCGCCTGCAAGGCACTGTCTGCCACTACCCCCATCAAGCCGGAACGTCCACCGCCATAGACCAGCGTTTTACCTTGCTGGGCAATGGTTTGTCCCATTTTTTGCGCGGTATCTAAAAAAATGGAATCTGTACCAACGGCAGAGCCACAAAAAATTGCGATTGATTTCGTCATTTTTTCACCATGTTTTACTGATGTCATAATAATAAAGTAAATTTTCAGGAGATTTTTTAATAAAAAAGCGATTGAATCAGTGTTTTTATTGAATTCCTTGTCTAAAATACACCCATCAATTAACCCATACTGCGCAAGGGAGAAAAGACAGCATGCTTGAAGCCTTTTACGCCACAGAGCGCGGTAGTTTGGAAGATGCCACTATTAATGGCGGTTTTGATCTGCATCAGGATTTAGTGTGGATTGACTTGATTGCTCCCTCACAAGAAGAACAACAATGGGTCTTGGATGCCTATGAGCAAAATTTACCCACGCTAAAATCTTTAGAAGACATTTCTTCATCGGCACGATTTTACCGTGATGATGACGGTATTTTACATATCAGCACCTACTTTTTAACCAAAAATAAAAACTTTCAGGTTGATGGTGAAAGCGACGAAGATTCAAGTATTTTAGCCACGGTGCAAACGGTGGCCTTTATTCTGCACAAAGAACACCTGTTTACCCTACGTGGTGAAAAGCTGGTGGCCTTTCGTGCCTTTCGTGCCCGTGCACGTCG
>NZ_DJDC01000005.1:0-18741 GCF_002430855.1 Acinetobacter sp. UBA5934
TTTCCCAAGCAAGAACTTCACCAGTTTTTATCTACATAAATAGCCTAAGCAAAAATAATATTTTAAAAAATTGGCAATTGATTAAATTCCTAATTTACTCAAAAATAATTTCATCTAAAAAGTAATGAAAGACATCCATGATTTTAAATCACCAAATACATCTTAATAAAGCCGCTACAGCAAAAAATCCTCTGGTATTTATTCATGGTTTGTTTGGCAGTCTAAGTAATTTAGGTATGTTGGCACGTGCATATTATGAATCCCATTCCGTGATTCAAATTGATGTACGAAATCATGGTCATTCAGCACATACAGCAGAAATGAATTATGCTGTTATGGCAGCAGATATTCTGGAAACCCTAGATGCTTTAAATATCCAAAATTTTTCTGCTATTGGTCATTCCATGGGTGGAAAAATTGCCATGCAGTTGGCAAATCAGGCAGGGCAGCGCTTAGAGCAGTTGGTAGTTTTGGATATGGCACCATTTGCCTATCAAGAAAGTCATCACGAACAAATTTTTAAAGCTTTATTTGCCGTCAAAAATGCCCAGATTGAAAGTCGCCAACAGGCGACTCAAATTATGCGTGAGCATTTACATGAAGAAATGGTGATCCAGTTTCTAATGAAATCCTTTAATAAGGGCCAATGGTTATTTAATGTTGATGCTTTATTTAATCATTATTCAGAAATCCTGAATTGGAAGATGATCCAGCCGTGGCCAAAAGAGGCACTGTTTATCCGTGGCGGTAAATCCGCCTATATAAGCAAGGATGAACATTTCAATTCAATCAAGCAGCAATTTCCACATGCGAAAATTCAATGCATCGAAGATGCCGGACATTGGCTGCATGCTGAAAAAACTCAACAAGTGCTGGATGAAATGAATCAGTATCTTCATTAATTTCAAATGCTAACGATATTTTCTGTTACTCAAAAGCTTCATTTATATGATTGGCCAACAGTTGACCTTCTGCAGTTAACTGTTCAGCCATTTCAGCGGTTTTTTTGAGTCCAGGCATACGATACTCGCTATGACCATAATCTTGAATAGATGTCCAACGACCACCCCACGTTAAACCGACTGATTCTGCAACTGTTCCATATAACTGGTAGCCTTGCATTGCCCAAGGATCACGTTCTGAAATCACCACTTTACCATTTCGCTTAAATGCAACATCGGCAGCCAAACCAAATTGATGATAACTTTGAAAACCTTTGGCGCGCGTAATATGACTATTGCCAGCCAGGACGTTCTGACGTTCTGGACTACGGTAACCTTCTAATAAAACCATTTCATAACCATAACGTTGTTGCATGATTTTAAATACCATCAATAAACGTTGTTTATAGCGTGGATTCATTTTATGCCATTTTCGATCGGCAGATACCAGATCTCCATGGGAATGTAAGGCCGCTAAATCCTCTGTATTTGAGTTAAATACTTTTGCCTGAATACTGGACTCGGTAGCTTCGATATTGGTTGCTGAAATAATAGCTTCTTCAATTAAGGATTGTTCCACCTCAGGAGGAGGTGAAAGCATTTGCCCGTCGAGCAAGGTATAAATTTGAGGATCAACTTCTCTTAAATAATCAGCTTCAATTTTGGTCGGACTTATGGGGCGGGTAAAAGCAAAAATCAAGATACTGGTAAATAACGAAAAGCCTGCAACCAGTATCCACCATTGTTGCAAATGCCAATGCGACTGGAGTTGTTTTGGGGCAGCAGCCTCATTGAACTGCTGAGCAAATTGCCTGACAGAATAAAATTGTTTCTTACTTTGCGGAATAAGCACTAAAAAGAAGTCTTGTACTTTCAGACGTAAATCATAAGAAAAGAACCAGGCCAGGCTACCAGCGAGCAAAAGAAAACAAGTAAGAATAGCAATAATCATGAAGATACGGCGGTTTCTAAAAGTATAGCTAGGGTTTTAGTGGCCGCTTTAGCGACAACATTATTGTGAACAGAATATTGCGATGGCTGAACCTGATGATGAATAGTGCTCAGATATTTTTTGACTGGTTTTAATAGCCCTTGATAGCTAAATAATCTATTTAAATCAGTAGCTTGATTTTTAAGATATATAACAGAATGATTACCACCTGGCTCAGGCTGATTGATGATTTTGAAGTCAGATAGATTGCTATGCATTGTTAAGCTTGTCGAAATTTTTTGCTTATTTTCCGTATGTTCTAAGCTCTTCTGCTTGGAAATATTCATATTGCTAAATTGGGTTGCCATGTTCTCATTTTCTTTTTTTTAAACACTTATGGTAAATGAATCGTGATATAGGCTTGTTCGGCAGGTGGACTAATAATATTCTGATAAATAAAAAGTGATTTATCATTTTGATTTGAAAGCATAAAGTTTAAGGATAAAAAGGAGAGTAAAGCAAAAGTCGCCAAAAAAATTAAAACTCCCCAAAAGGGCAATTCGCGATGAATGATATGCTTAATTTGATCAGGCAAGGCAGCAAAGGGTGCAAAAGAAGTTTTTTTACCTTTCAGGAAGTCAATTTCATCGCCAACCCGAGCCATCAGATGATTTAAACTTTGTATCGATTCAATACGGAATTTGCCATGAAAGCCAAGTAACATGCAGTAATGAAAAACTTCGAGAGCTGCTAATCGCTCTTTGCCATGACTACGTAATGATTCTAAAATTTCAAAAAAACGATGGCCAGCAAGTTGCGATCCAAAAAGGCTTAATTGTAAGGGACTGATCATCCATTTATTTTGTAAATCAAAAAATTGAACATCTTGTTGCGTCACAATCGTCTCATCAAGCAAGGCACAATAAGCATATTGTGCATCCTGAATATCAACTGCTGAAAATTGTAGTTTTCGTGCCTGATTTTCAAAACGATTTAACAGGGCTAAAATTTTTTCCCGAAAATCATCTGGATTTGCTGGGATATATTGATTCTTCAATAAGAAAACCACATAGAAACCATCATGTAATAAATCAACAAGATTTGTTGCACTGGTGACTTTAGGCAGTGTTGCTGTTGAGTCTAGCTCTAAACCAATTTGACCATCCTTAAATTGTGCAGATGCTTGATTATTCATATACTGACTCCTTAGCTATTTATGACCGCAATAACATCAACCGAAATATCCTGAAAACCGGCCGGAATATAAATACATATTGATTCGGCATCCAGCATGCGTTGATACAATTCATTGTGGGGTTCGACTTCAAAATAGCTGACCCCAGAACGTACCGGAATCGCAGTTGGAACCTGTATGAGATGATGTAAGGGAATGACGGGCAGGGCGGCAACAACACGCTGTTCTACATCCACAGAATTACCCACTTTAAACCGCAGTGGAACTAACTGAATCAGCTCATGGCTTTGCATCAGGCTACTCGAAACCGCAATATAAAGTCGTGTATCACGTGTAATTTTGTCGGATTCCAGACTTCCCATCCAATAGGAGGGACGTGTTTCTTTTAAGGCAATGCTGATATAGCGATTTGAAATAATGGTATCGAGTAAGTCACGCAAAATAACATCGAGCTGTGAAAAGCTTTCTTGTAAATGATGATGCTTATAATGAGGTAATTGGTCGACCTCATAAGCTGTAGAAAAGGTCAGCAGTGATCCGGTTAAACGCAGTAATTCAAAAAATAATCGTTCAGGATGAATATGGGGATATCGCAAAAGATGATTCAGGCTGGCATATGCAGTATTTAAGGCATTCACTAACCAAAAAGAAACAATATCACCGGAGCGGAATTCGATGAGTTTTTGTTCATTTTCACGATTATTACTTTGAATGGTTTTAATTTTCGCCTTAATCACGTTCAGGCTACGTTTTAAACCTGACATCAGGCTAGCAGATGCATCAATATGCAAGATCGGTGGTATAAATTTAGAATCAAATTCAAAATTTCCCGAACTCTGACGTTTAACTTTTGCTACTGCTAAATACAGAAAGCCATCTAGCTCATGATTGGGTTCAATGCCAGATTCAAGTAATTTAAATACTGCACGGCGTCTTAACAATGTAATATCTGCGGCGGTAGCATCGGTAAATAAATCATGCGTTTCAGTTAAGTGTGAATGATAACGGCTCGGTTGGTTACTTTCTTCAAAAGCAACATTGCGCTTATTTGGCTGAATCATCGGTAAGGCCAAATAGACTGTCATTTCTCCACGTAAAGTTAAATCATCTAGTTGAATGGGTTCTGGTAATAAGTCACGTGACGGTGCCTGGTAAATTTCGCCATCTTGCCAAATTATTTCTACTTTTTCTAAAGCCAGAACATGAGTACTTAATTGCAGTTCATCAAATTGGATGGATTGAATACCATAGGCAAAAGGAATGGTAGAACGGATGGTATGATTTAAGCGCTGTTCATGATAGGCATCTTGTAATTGAAAATGTTGTGGACGTAAAAATAAGCCTTCGCCCCAAAGAATCTTTTCTGCTTTAAACATTAAATTTACCAATTGTTATTCGTATGATGAGGATTGTTTTTGTATACCCAAAAGTTCATGGACCGTTTCTAAAGGGTTATCGTTTTTAATCACCTGGCTGAGCCATTCATGTAAAGGCATCTCACTCCATTTAATCGTTTTTTGTAGCAAATAGCTGACTGGACTATGAGGTTCATTAACCTGGAAATAATCGGCAATGTCTTGTAAAAGCTGCATAGCCTGTTCACGATTTGCTACATGATTTTGCGCGTGTGGCTGAAATTTTTGTGCACTGCTTATAGGTATCGTTGGATCACTAAGTGATTTTAGGGTTTTAGCCGAATCAATCATGTCAGTGAAAGGATTTGATGAAGCTGGCATAAGTACTGAACCAAAAGCATCAGTTTTGTAGATTTTTTTCAGGCTGCCATGAATAGATTCTAGCTGAGAGTCAATAGCTGCAAAACTTGGAGCGTCTAAACCCATTAAGCTATCGAGTACATTTTTTAAAATGTTCCACTGCTGCAAAATTTCTAAAAAGTTCTGATAATTTTGATATTGAAAAGATTTTGACGTATTCAATAATGCCTGTTCAAATTGCTCTAATGAGGTATTGACAGTAATGGCACTATTTTCATCATTCTGCTTACGGTGTAAATTTTGTTGATGTAATAAATTTTCATAGTCAATTACAGAATAAAAAGGTGAAATATTTATCACGGAAATATTTTTAATCAACATGGGCAGTTGATTAATCAGTCCTTGCAATAAGCCCAGACGTTGGTCCAAATCATGATCTTCTATTTTTGGATATAGCAATATCCAGAAGTCGCTTAAACTACGTTGGGTTAATTCTAAACCTTTGGCCACTCCGTCAAAACCGTACAGATTGGACCAGGCTTCAAGC
This sequence comes from Acinetobacter sp. UBA5934, assembly GCF_002430855.1. Lineage (NCBI taxonomy): Bacteria > Pseudomonadati > Pseudomonadota > Gammaproteobacteria > Moraxellales > Moraxellaceae > Acinetobacter > Acinetobacter sp. UBA5934. The sequence continues at coordinate 5,330 of NZ_DJDC01000005.1, forward strand.
AACCAGCTATATAACCGAATATCCTTGGTTTTTTCAGTTAATAGTTCAGTAGCTTTTTCATTTACAAAACTCCAATCGGCCAGTTTCGGTTCAGCAATCCAATCGCCTTGTTCTAAAAGTAAATCATCCTGAGTTCGTGCTTTTTTAATGGTATGAAACTCATTGGAAAAAGAACAATCTATCCCGCATGGAGCTTCATCTGAAATTGGTTTTAATAATTTTTCCAGTTCTAAACTCATGTTCTGCCTTTCTTATCTGTTTTAAATTATGCTTCAGTGACACGAGGCTTTTTATTACGTTTTTTTATTGTGTTGACTACCGGATCAACTTGATAAAATATTTCATTATTTTGAACATCGATAAAAATGTGTTGTGGCAATTTCTGTTCTGCCAAACCAAGCAAAATTTGTGTGGCTAAAGCAGGCAATACGGATGAATTGAGAATGTTATCGACATTACGTGCACCACTATCAACCTCAGTACAACGGCTAAGCAGTAATTCAATCAGATTTTCACTATAGTTAACTTTAGTGGGGTATTGTTGTTCTAAACGAGCAGTAATTTTATCCAACTTATATCTGATGATGCGTAGCAGTAATTCATCATGTAAAGGGAAGTAAGGTACAATACGCATACGACCTAAAAATGCCGGTTTAAACTGTTGATATAAACTTGGTTTCAAGTGTTCTGTTAATTGTTCTGCGGTTGGCCAATCTTCAACTGCTGAGTTTAAGCAGGTTTGCATAATGACACTTGACCCGACATTGGATGTCAACAGGATCGTGGTATTTTTAAAATCAATTAAACGCCCTTCGCCATCTTCAAGCATGCCCTTATCAAAAACCTGATAAAACAATTCCTGGACATCGCTATGGGCTTTTTCAATTTCATCGAGCAAGACCACACTATAAGGATTTCGTCGTACCGCTTCAGTTAAAACACCGCCTTGACCATATCCAACGTAGCCGGGAGGAGCTCCCTTGAGTGTAGAAACCGTATGGGCTTCCTGGTATTCAGACAGGTTGATGGTAATCAGATGAGATTCGCCACCATATAATTCATGAGCAAGTGCTAAAGCGGTTTCTGTTTTACCTACACCACTTGGACCTACCAATAAAAATACACCTTGGGGTTTATGCGGATCTTCCAGTTTTGCTTTAGAGGTTTTAATGCCCTGAACCAGCTGATCTAAGGCATCTTCCTGTCCCATAACTCGCACTGACAGCTTCTCTTTTAAACTCAAAATTTGTTTAATTTCATCATTGGCCATTTTTCCTACAGGAATGCCTGTCCAGTCAGAAATAATTTCATGAATCATCTGCGCATTTACGCGTTCAAAAACCAGCGGAGTGGTACCTTGAAGCTGAGCCAGAGTTTCACGACATTGAGCAATATCTGGATTTGACTGACCTGTAGCAGATTGTTCCAGTTCTTTAATCCTGTTGACCAGTTGCAGTTCTTTTTGCCACTGGGCTTCTGTAGCTTTGATTTTATTTGATAATTTAGAAATTTGAACTTTTAGCTCCATAATGCGTTCCTGGTGAATAGGCATATTTTGCTGTTCTTTTTGCAAAATTTCCTGTTCCAGATGCAGGTTATGCCATTGTGCCTGTAACTGATCCAGTTTCACCGGTTGTGCATTTTGTGTCAAAGCCACTCGGGCAGCTGCGGTATCCAGTACACTGATGGCTTTATCCGGAAGCTGATGTCCGCTGATATATCGATGAGAGCTATGGACTGCTGTAACAATCGCTTCATCATCAATTTTTACATTAAAATGGTGAGTCATGACAGGAATCATGGCACGCAGCATATCAACAGCCACGGCTTCTGTTGGTTCTTCCACTTTCACCACTTGAAAGCGACGACTGAGAGCCGCATCTTTTTCGAAAAACTGTTTATACTCAGCCCAAGTTGTCGCGGCAATCGTACGCAATTCACCCCGTGCGAGTGCTGGTTTAAGCAGATTGGCTGCATCGTTTTGTCCCGCCTGACCACCGGCACCAATTAAGCTATGTGCTTCATCAATAAATAAAATAATGGGATGACTAGAACTTTGAACTTCCTGAATAACCTGCTTTAGACGATTTTCAAATTCACCTTTAACACTGGCACCAGCCTGTAAAAGCCCCATATCCAGCATATGTAAATGAACATTTTTTAAAGCATCTGGAACTTGATTATTGGCAATTTTAACAGCCAAACCTTCTACCACTGCGGTTTTACCAACCCCGGGATCACCGGTTAAAATAGGATTGTTTTGACGACGGCGCATTAGAATATCCAGCATCAAGCGAATTTCAAATTCACGACCAATGACTGGATCAATTCCACCTTTTTTGGCTTTTTCAGTTAAATCCACAGTGTACTGATCTAAAGCAGGCGTTTTTAATATATTTTCGGATAATTGTTCAGATAACGGCTTAGATAATAGTGTAGCTTTTATCGTATCTGAATGAGCTGCACTCTGTTCCAGTTCTTGTTCGATACTCGTTGTACACTCATCTAAAAAAGTGTGTTTCATCTGATCTATTGGTAGCAATTCAAATAAGCATGAAGCACGGACCGCGATTTGATAAAGATCTGATGCAGTTAATAACGCAACCACAAGATGGCCTGTTCGAATGACAGGTTTTTGTTCTGCTGAGGCTAATAACCAGGCTTGTTCTAATAGACGTGCGATTGACTTTGCAAAAATAGGAGTACGCGTATTACCTTTAGACAAATGTGCAATGCTTTTCTTTAAATCATCCAGTAATTCAAGACGTGATATTTTGTAATTTTCCAATAGCAGTTGGGCATCATTATTTTCATGACTGTTTAGAATTTCTAAAAAAAAGTGTTCAATTTCTATTTCATAATTTTGCTGAGCTATACAGGTATTGGCTGATTTTTCTAGTGCCAGACGAGCACAAGAAGATAATTTTGTAATTAAAATTTTTAAATTATTCATATCCCACTCAACATGACTAAAAGAACGTCAGTTTTTATTCTGTTTATAGACTGAACTATTCTGATTTTGTTATTTTTAAAAAATTTATTTAGTTAAAACAATATATTATGTTTGTTTTTTATAAAAATTATGTGCACATAATACACATTTTTTTTAAAAATCAAAAAAAAATATGATGATTTTTTGTATCTTTTACATAAAAAAACAATAAAAAGTGTGGTTTTGCATGAATTCACTGTTGACTTAAGCTGGTTATTTTTTGTTAAATCTGCGCATTGATTAAGAATCATAATAATAAGTTTAGATTATAAAAATCATTTAATTTTCTTAAACCTATACTAATAATTAAATTTAAAGCTATAAAATTAGAGGCATCTTTTGAATAAATATAAATTTTTTTTATCCTTGTGGGTAATGCTATCTATCAGTCCTTTAACCTTCGCGAGCGAAAAAAATATTGAACTCAAAAGGGGCTGCATTAAGACTTATCCTTTAGTTCGTGATGAAACCGACCCAGAATTATTAAATATTTATCGTCAGCTATGCGATAAAAAAAATAAGAACAATAGTGAATTAAAGAATGACTTATCTATTCAGGCTGCTCAAAGATTTCAGGTTCTAGGTAAAAATCTGAAAGCTTTGCAATGGGTAGAAGAGTTACATAAACAGAATATCCAGAGCAGAGAATTGACCGATGTTGCTTTTCTTGCGGGGATAGCGATTAGCGAAAGTAATTTACAGTATATGCGTAATAATGAAATGCGTTATCTGAATGCGGAAAGTACTTATCCTGCAGCGAAAAAATTATCTGATCATATTCAGATTTCCTTGCCTGAACCTGATACCTCCACTGCTAAAGCTGTCACAGCAAATACAATCCGACTAAAACCACGAGTAAAAGGCAGTATTTTATCCAATCGTACCGCTGGAAAAACCAGTTCGTTAAGCCGTCCCCAAAGTGTCAATTTACAGAGCAGAGTAGTCAAAACAGCTGCACGAAGTACCCCGGCTACAACAAAACCGCAAATTAATAATTCCATAACGTCGGGTCCAAGCCCGTTTGCTTCATTTAATAAGAACTAAAATAGGATAGTCTTCATGGCTAAACGTGAAAGTGTACAAAAGAAATTACAACGTATTCGTCCACCTCGTGTCCAACTTACTTATGATGTAGAAGTTGGAAGTGGCAAGGAAATAAAAGAGTTACCTTTTGTTATTGGGGTATTGGGTGATTTTTCAGCCGCTTCAGAATTAGAAAAAACCAAATTAAAAGATAAAAAATTTATCAATGTCGATTTGGATAATATTGACGAGGTGATGCAATCATTGGTACCCCGTGTAGACTTTCAGGTAGAAAACACCTTAACTGAAGAAGGTGGTCGTATGTCTGTGGATTTAACTTTTAATTCAATGGCAGATTTCCGTCCAGAAAATGTCGTACAGCAGGTAGATCCATTACGTCAATTGGTTGAAGCACGGCAGCGTTTAACTGATTTGCGTAATAAAATTTCAAATAATGAACGTCTTGAAGATTTGTTGGATGAAATTCTGCAAAATACAGATCAAGTCCGTAAATTAAGCGTGGAGGCAGGACATGAATAATTTTCATACTGCAACTGCGACAGCTACAAATGTTCAAGAATTTACTTTGCTGGATTCGATTGTTGAGCAAAGCCGTATCGCACGTAATGAAGAAGAACATCATCGTGCGAAAAGCCTGATAGCTGAATTGGCTAAAGAAGTCATGGCTGGAACGATAACGGTTTGCGAAAATATGACCTTGTCTATTGATAAACGAATTGCAGAGATTGATGCATTAATTTCTAGTCAGTTAAGTAAAATTATTCATCATGAACAATTTCAAAAAATTGAATCAAGCTGGCGTGGCTTATACTATTTTTGCCAGGAAACCCCATCTCATTCTTTAATTAAAATTCGTATGCTCAATACGACCAAAAAAGAATTGATTAAAGATTTTCAGGGGGCGACCGATTTTGATCAGAGTTCCCTGTTTAAAAAAATCTATGAAGAAGAATATGGTTCGTTTGGTGGTGCGCCTTATGCCACATTGGTGGGTGATTTTGAATTTGACAGGACTCCATCGGATATGTATCTGCTGGAGCAGATTTCTCATGTCGCTGCAGCAGCACATGCACCATTTATTTCAGCAGCCAGTGCCAACATATTGGGCCTAGACTCATTTACCGATATTGATCGTCCACGTGATGTTGCTAAAATTTTTGAAACCGCTGAATATGTTCAGTGGCGTTCATTCCGCGAAAGTGATGATGCCCGTTATGTTGCATTGACTATGCCACGCGTATTAGGGCGTTTGCCATATCATCCTAAAGATGGAACTGTGACTGAAGGATTTAACTTTATAGAACAGGTTAGTGGTCAAGACCATGCTGAATATTTATGGATGAATGCGGCTTATGCATTTGCAACACGTTTAACCAATGCTTTCGATATGCATGGTTGGTGTGCTGCTATCCGGGGTGTGGAAGGTGGCGGCTTGGTTGAAGGTTTGCCAGTGCATACGTTCAAGACCAGTGATGGCGAAGTATTGTTCAAATGTCCAACTGAAATTGCCATTACTGACCGTCGTGAAAAAGAACTCAGTGATTTAGGATTTATCCCTTTAGTACATTGTAAAAATACCGATTATGCCGTTTTCTTTGGTGCACAATCGACCCAAAAACCGAAAAAGTATGATAACGATAGCGCAAATGCCAACTCTGCTTTATCGAGTCAAATTCAATACATTATGGCTGTTTCACGTATTGCGCATTATTTAAAAGCCATGATGCGCGACAAAGTGGGTAGTTTTGCATCTGCTGGTAATGTTGAAGCATTTTTAAATGAATGGCTAGCACAATACGTTTTGTTAGATGATGGCGCATCGCAAGAGGCAAAAGCACAATATCCGCTTCGCGAAGCTTCAGTTAAAGTTGTAGAGAATCTAGCTCAACCTGGGCACTACAAGTCTGTGGTTTTTTTACGACCACATTTTCAATTGGATGAGTTGTCAGTTTCTTTGCGACTTGTTACTGAGTTACCTCAGTCCTCTAACTAGCTTAATTAGAGCGCAATTTTATAATAATTTAAAATAAAACAGGAAAATTAGAAAAATGAAAGACATATACGTACAATTTCGAGGCAAATATAAAGTTGATGGTGAATCTCGCGACTCTGAGCATAAAGACTGGCTAGAAGTAAATTCTTGGGCACACAATATTCGTCAACCCAAATCGGCAACATCTTCAAGTGTAGGGGGCCATACAGCCGAACGTGTTGAACATTCAGATATGCTTTTTGTGAAAGATTTGGATGCAACCAGTCCAAAACTTTGGGAAGCATGTTCAGCGGGATATACCTTTGACGAAGTCCAAATCGATTTTTACCGTGCCAATGGTGATAAACGTATTAAATATCTTCAAATCAAATTAAAGCATGTGCTTGTTTCAAGTGTTACGCCAAACGTCAATGAAGAAGGTGTTCCGACTGAATCGTTTGGTTTGAAATATGCTGCCGTAGAATGGACTTATAATCAGCAGGATATTAACGGTACACAAAAAGGTGCGGTCACCAAGAAATGGTCACTTTCTAATAATACAGCTTCTTACGCTGCATAATATACTGCCCATAATAGTGGCCAACAGTTGTTGGTCGCTATGAATGATTTTTAAATTTTAAGTATTTAATAATAAAAAACATGAATTTAGACCAATTATATCCTTACGGCTTTAAAACCACGTTATTCGACCGTTTATTAGCTGAAACTGAACAAAATGACCGCAGGATTTCGCTGCAGAAATTACGAGAATCTGTGGCCTCGGATTTGGAGGATTTATTGAATAGCCGCATGTCACTACTGGATGGTGTAATCGATGATTTTCCTCAAGCAAAAAAGTCTGTACTGCAATTTGGAATTATTGATTTTGTGGGCTTATCAACAGCCAATCCCACAGACCGGGATAAAATTTGTCAATCCATTGAGCAATCGATTAGCGCCCATGAACCCCGACTCAAGCAAATTAAAGTCATCATGTTACTCGATGGCCATAACATGGGAGCATTATCTTTAAGTATTCAAGCGTATTTAAACGTTCAACCCATATTTGAGCCGGTCATTCTGGATGTTTTATTGAAACCGACCACACAACAATATGTTATTTCTGCAAGATCTTGAAGTGGGGTTGCTGTGATTGAAGAACTGTTACCTTATTATGAAAAACAATTGCAAGAATTTGGGCAGCAATCGCGTGAATTTGCCCAAAAATATCCGAAAATTGCTCAACGTCTATCGCTTAATCAAGAACAGATTGATGATCCGCATATTGAGCGTCTGATTCAGGCTTTTTCACTCATAGCTGCGCGTATTGATAAAAAACTAGCGGACAGTTATGAGGTTTTTACCCGTTCATTATTTGAAGTCATGTTTCCTCAATATCTTAAGCCGTTTCCCGCATGTTCAGTGGTCAGTTTTGAAGATATAAATAAAATAAAACAGCTGACGGACGTACATGAAATTCCTAAAGCGACTTCCTTAAAGTCACGTAGTTTTAAAGGCGTACAGTGTGAATTCAATACGACTCAACCGGTACGATTACTGCCAATCACCTTAAAGAATTTGAATTTCAAAACCCATCCTCGTGCACACATGCATTTAAATCAGAATGCGACACTTAGTTTAGGCTTTGAGGTTTATCAACGCAGCCAACAGCTGTTAATCAATGAAAATTTACCAATTTACCTAGATGCGATTGCAAATTTTCCCTTGCAGGTCTTGGATAGTATATTCCATGTCAGCACAGGATTTTCATTCAAAACTGGCAATCGTATTATTGATATTGCTAATCCATTTGCAGTTATGGGCTTTGCGGAATCTGAAAGTTTATTACCGATTGATCAACATACCCATCATGCCTATCGTTTATTGATGGAATATTTTTGTTTTCCTGAAAAATTTAATTATCTCAATCTTAATTTAAATGTCTTAAAACATTTAACGGGGGAAGATACAGAATTTGAAATATTGATTCATTTAAAGATTAATATAAATGATCAGGCCTGTATTCGAAATTATTCTGAGCTGAATGTGGCAAATTTTAAACTGTTTTCAACTCCTGTAGTGAACCTGTTTTATAAGCAGGCTGAACCGCAGAAAATAAATCATAAACAATTAGAATATCCATTGCTTATCGATGCACATCACCCTGAATTTTATCAGCTTTATTCAATAGTTGAGATGAATATGATTCGGGAAAAAAGTAATCAGGATCAGATCACAGTTCCTATTTTGCCATTTTTTGCCATGAGCCATTATCATCAGCAGAGTGAGCAGTATTTTTATAGTTTGAATTCCACACAATTGCAGAATAATTTGCTTGAAACCCATTATTCCATTATTTCCAAATATTTATCCCCACATAGTACCAAGTCTGACGTTATGAGCGCGCGATTGCTCTGTTGTAATCGAGATTTGCCGCATGAGGCTTTAAGTCAAGCCAATAATGTTCTGAATTTGAATGACAGTAACCTTGTACGGCGTGCACTTATTTTAAAGCGACCGTCCAAGCCATATTACTTTGAGCAAAATAAAAGTGAACAATGGCGCATTATTTCTCATTTGTCATTAAACACATTATCCCTGATGAAAGGAGATGCAGTCAGCCACATTAAAGAACTTTTGGTGCTTTATAATTTGCCTAAATTGAAAGAAAACCAGCTTATTATTGAAGCCATTAAAAAAATTGATTTTTCTTTGACTCAAAAACTAGTTGAAGCGCAACCTTTTCCCTTATTTGTTCGTGGAATTAAAGCAAGTTTATTTATAGATTCACAAATTTTTAAAGGCCATAGTCTGTATATTTTTAGCCAACTTTTAAGTCATATTTTTAATTTAAAAGTTCAGATGAATAGTTATGTTGATCTTGTGGTCAGTGATTCAAATACTCAACAGGAGTTATACCAATGCGTGCAAAACGTTGGTGGCAAGAAACTTCTGTAATAGAGGATCTGTTCACAACCCCTACAGCTTATGAGTTTATTCAGGCGACACGTTTGTTGCGCCATATGCCACATTCATCCATAGACCAATACTGGGCGAATGATTTTAAATTCCAGACTTCGTTAAATCTTAATTTTCCAGTTACTGAGATAGAATCTTTAACTAGTGAAAACGAATATATTCAGATCACTAATCTACTGATGGGGATAACCGGTATACAAGGTGCTTTACCTTATAGTTATACCCATAAAATTAAGCAAAGCCGTCGTCAGCAAAGACAAGAAACTCTAAGTTTTCTGAGCTTATTTAATCATAAATTGACAACACAATATGTCGATGCGAGTTTGGCCTATTATTTACCCGTACGTTATGAAATTGAGAAAGAAAATGATTATCTGGAGATCCTGCATGCCTTAAATGGTTATGTGAGAACACAACAGGAGCAGAGTGAACTAGATGATTATTTTGCTGAATTTTCAGGTTTAATGCAGGGGCAAAATAATACTGCATACGCTTTAAAAACCATGCTGGACTGTATTTTCAAAACTGATTTCACAATAAAACAGTGGGTCGAAGAAAAATTCAAATTGGAACATGCACAACGAGCAACTTTAGGGGAAGGAAATGCCAATTTACTTGGAAAGAATACTTTCTGTGGTGAGAGTATTCGGCAAATTGATGGAAAAATAGAAATTCAGATTGGGCCATTATCTAGAAAGGATTATCTGAGCTTTTTACCTAAGCAACAAATGAGTGAAAAATTAAAGAAAATACTTGTGACTTGGTGTAGTCCCACAACAATGGTGGATGTACGTTTAATTTTAAAAAAAGAAGAAATAGAGCCGCTTTGCCTGAATGCAAAGTCTGAGCAAGGTTTAGCGCAGGGTGCTTTTTTAATGACTAAACATAGAAAAGCCAATTCAGAGACATGCTATACATTATTGGGGGACCTGCAATGAATAAGCTGAAGCTGGTGCTGGGAACTTTCAGTAGTATTTTTCTATTGTGTAGCATAGTTATTATTTATTATTGGCGTGATGTTCAATATGAACCTTCAGCTCTAGATTTATTGTCCTATTTTTTTATATTACCTGTAATTTTTTCCATAATTCTGCTTGCACCTTATTTTATTTATAAGGCTTATCAGGCATATAGAAGGGATAAAAAACAACAGCATCAAACCTTATTAGAGCAGCCACTAAATAAAGTACAGACTGGGAAAGGACAAGAAGTTAAAGAGATTCAATGGTTCAATTTAAATATTTTTTCGTCCTCGGCATGCCATGCATGGGGTGAAAATGAAACAATAATTGAGGGATTAAAAAAATTTAAATCCCCGGAATTGGATGATCGCCTAGAGAATAATTATGGCTTAGCTGTTTTATCCTACAGGATTCAAAAGCTTGATTATATTGTGGAGCTACAGGACGATGACTCAAATGAAGAAGATGAAGCAGCTCGCTTAGTACGTATAAAAATTTTAATTCAACAACAATTAGAACAACAGGCTGAAACCTTAATGCAAGTGGCTGAACATTTAAAACATTCTGCATTATTTTATGATCATGAATTGGCATATCAATACCGCATACATCCTGAATGGAACAATACCGATACTCCAAACAATGATGGTGATCAAGAGATTTTAATTGAACAGGTGCGACGTCTAAATCGACTTAATATTCATATTTTATTATCAGATAACGTGTTAGAGGTCTGGGATGAATGTTCAAGTCAGGAAATGCTGCTTGATTTTATGCAATCTTTAGGCATGATTTCGCAGCAACTACATCTGCAACATCATTATCTTGCTCAGCAAAATGCTTATGAAGAGTGGATTAAATTACTGGATCAAATATCGCAACAAAATGAGGAGTTTTCATTAATCATTAATGTGGATTCTGAAATTGACCAGACATTGCTGGATGAAAAAATGTGGTTCATGGATGACTATTTCCCAGCGGAATTTGCATCCAGCTGGTGTGTGGCAGCGAAAGACGTGAAGATCAGTAATCTGGAGGCGATCAAGGTACTTAAAGTTGCCGGCAATGTAGATGATTTATTGACTTGTCTTAATCAGATTATGCCTAATCATGCAGATCAGACCGAACAGGAACAGCCTTTTGTACTGATCTTAGATGATGCAACGGATATAAAAAATATTAAAAAGAATAATCAGAGATTTGTACCTGCTTTAATTGAACCGCATCATTTTTTATATACCAAACCGATTTTAGGTCATACACAACAACTCGCAAAAATTTTTGGTTTTATGTTGGGGATGCACCTGCCAGAAGAGATGACTAGCATGATATACAGCACTGACCAGGCCTTAACCCATGCTTTTTTAATCGATGTGAATTAGATGAGTTCCAAGAACAAATCATTTAAATATAAATAAAATAACGAGAATCACATGTTTTATACCGTTTTAGCTTATGTTTGGCAGTATATGACCCATCCTAAGGCAATTATTGCACTGTCTTTATTAGTAGCATTGGTGTCTTCTTATCCTGCTATTCCGCGAAATATTTTTTGGGCATTGCTTGCAGCTTATATTGTCATCATTATCGGCTATGGTATTTATAGACTGGTGCAAAAAAAACGCCATATTCAACAGGGCGCAGTGCTTGCAGAAGCCATTGAAAATAATACACAAGCAGAATATGGCCAGCAGAAAAATACACAAGAATTACAGCTGATTAACCAACAAATGAAAGAATCGATCCACCTGATTCGTAAATCAAAATTGGGTGATAAAAAAGGCCATGCAGCTTTATATGAATTACCTTGGTATATGGTTATTGGCAATCCTGCTGCAGGGAAAAGTTCAGCGATTTATCATTCTGGACTAAAATTTCCCTTTGAAAATTCCCATCAAAAAAGTATTTCTTCAGGCTTGAGCGGGACAAGAAACTGTGACTGGTTTTTCTCGACCGAAGGGGTATTGCTGGATACTGCTGGACGTTATTCAGTTTATGCTGAAGATCATCCTGAATGGTTGGGCTTTTTGAATTTACTAAAGAAAAGCCGTACTCAAGCACCTGTTAACGGTTTAATTGTAGTAGTCAGCATTGCCGAACTGGTGAGCCAAAGTCCTGAAAAATCAATAAAGCTGGCTAAAAATTTAAGAGCTCGTATTCAAGACCTTACTGAACGTTTAGAAATATTTGCGCCTGTTTATGTTGTGTTTTCCAAAATGGATTTGATTGCAGGATTTACCGAATTTTTTGAATGTTATGATGTTGATGAATTTGAGCAGGTGTGGGGTGCTACCTTAAAATATGAGCCAGATTCCATGCAGAATGTAATGGCACTTTTTGAACAGCATTATGCAGTTTTATATGAAGGTTTAAAAGGGTTGAGTACCACACATCTTAGCCGACGTCATAGCCAGAACATTTCCCCCAGTGTAATGACATTTCCTTTAGAGTTTAAAAGCTTAAAATCGGTACTAAAAACTTTTATAGGAACCTTGTTTGAAGAAAATCCATACCAGTTTAAACCTGTATTTCGTGGCTTCTATTTTACCAGTGCCTTACAACAGGGTGTTATTGAAAGTCCAATGACCGAGCAGATGGTCCAGGATTTTCAATTATCACCCAACTTAAACAGTGAAAATCCTGTACCGGATCATTCCGTTTCACAGCATCATAGTTACTTTCTGAAAAGTCTATTTTCAGATGTAATTTTGAAGGATCAGCATCTGGTTAAACAGCATATTAATCCTAAACGCAAGCAACAACGTTACTCTGCTTTTATTGCGGCCTTGCTGGGGATTTCCATGATATTGAGCCTGTGGATCTGGTCATATCGAAATAATCAACAGCTGATCGCCGATGTTCAGGCCGATTTAGACAAGGTGGTACAGTTACAAAAGCAATCAGGCCAACGACTCTCTACACAGCTGAATGCTTTGCTGATTTTACAGGAACGTATGCAACAGCTTGATCAATTTGAAGAAAATCAACCTATACAGTTTGGTTTTGGCCTGTATCAAGGCAGTACATTGCGAGAAAAATTACAAGGCGAATATTTAGCGGGAATTAGACAACTGCTTTTGCAGCCAACCCAGCAGAATATTGCGCAGTATTTACGGCGTATAAAAAGTAATGAAGCCACTTTAAAAGCCAATCATGTCAATGTAGAAATAAAACAAGGAGTCAAAACTCAGCAATATCTAGAACCTTCCGAAACCAATCCGCAAGATGCTTATAATGCGTTAAAGGCTTACTTGATGCTGAGCAATCCTCAATATATGGATTCAAGTCATTTAGGTGATCAGCTGACACGTTTCTGGCGTCCCTGGCTGGATCTAAACCGGGAACAAATGCCACGCGGTGAAATGATCCAGAAAGCCGAGCAAATATTATCCTATAGCATTACATTGGCAAATGATCAGAAATTTCCTGTGCTTGAATCAGCTTCAAGCACAGGAAATTTCTG
>NZ_DJDC01000198.1:0-10223 GCF_002430855.1 Acinetobacter sp. UBA5934
AGCCGCCATAATACAAATTAAACTTCATTTCTTCAAGTCAGATTTCAAAAAATTCTGATATTTTTAATCAATCATCTATTTTTTAAACAATTTCCAACATTCTTCTGCCCTTTTCACTGTTTTTTAAGCTAGCGGATGGTGAAATATTCAACTCCGCCCCAAAATTTGAACTGAAAAACACAATATTGCAATCATTTACGTGCAGTATGTGGCAGCATGACTTATGCTAATCCTATCTTCTGACATGAAGCCAAAGACATTATGAAAAATTGGGTCGATCCTGAAGCTAAAGCTGAAGCTGAACGCTATGAAAATCCTATTCCCAGCCGTATTCTGATTTCTGAAACGATTGAAAAATTACAAGCTCCACAATCACATGCAGATTTAGTGGAACATTTTGAAATTGCAGATCAAAAAAGTATTGATGCACTCAGTCATCGCCTGATTGCCATGGTCCGAGATGGCCAGTTAATGAAAGATGGATACAAGTTCCAGCTTGCAGCCAGCCAGCCGACTCATGAAGCCACTGTCTATATCAATTCCAAAGGTTTAGGCAGTGCTTCCATTGCCAACCATGATGACATTTTACTGCCTGAACGCGAGCTGCGTCTGGTGTTTAATGGCGACCGCGTCAAGGTCCGTCAAACCTCTGTGGACCGCAAAGGTAAAGCCTGGGGTTTTATCACCGAAGTTGTGCAACATCGGGTTAAGCAAATTATTGGTAAAGTGGCGGTTCACGATGGCGAATACTTTATTCAGCCCGGCAATCCGAATGCCCATCAACCGATTACCCTGGAAAAAGAACTGATTGAACATGCCCAGGTGAAAGTGGGTGATTCAGTTCGTGTCGCGATTGATGACTACCCGACCCGTGAAGAACTGGCGACCGGTCATATCGTACAATCGATGGCAGACAAAGCCGATACTGAAATCATTATTCCGCAGACCATTCTGGAATTTGGCTTGCCCTATGAGTTCCCGGAAGAAGTGGTTCGCGACGCAGAAAGCTTTAAAGAGCCGAATGAACAGGATCGTCAGGGTCGTATCGATTTACGTGATTTAGCGCTGGTCACCATTGATGGTGAAGATGCCCGTGACTTTGACGATGCCGTATATGCAGAAAAACGTCCAGGTGGTGGTTACCGTGTGGTGGTTGCCATTGCCGATGTCAGCCATTATGTGCGCAACGATAAACCTTTGGATGATGAAGCCAAAGAACGTGGCACTTCAGTCTATTTCCCGCATTTTGTCTTGCCGATGTTGCCGGAAGCCTTATCTAATGGCTTATGCTCGCTGAATCCGCATGTCGACCGTCTCTGTATGGTCTGTGATTTAAAACTGTCACGCGCCGGTCGTGTTACAGGTTTTGAATTCTACCCTTCTGTAATGCATTCTAAAGCACGCCTAACCTATACCCAGGTCGCGCAGTATTTTGATGGTGACAGCAAAGCGATTCCTGAAAATCGCGATGTGCGTAAATCGCTGAATACCCTGTTCCAGCTGTATCAGATCTTGAAAGGTTTGCGTGCAGAGCGTCATGCCATGGAATTCGAAACAGTCGAAACCTACATGACCTTTGATGAGCTCGGTGGCATTAATGAAATTCTGCCGCGTTCACGTAATGAAGCGCATAAACTGATTGAAGAATGTATGTTGCTGGCCAATGTAGCCGCTGCAGAATACGCCTTGGAAAATGACATTCCAATGTTGTACCGTGTGCATGAGCCACCTGAATTTTCACGTATCCAAAAAGTGCGTGAATATGTGAAATTGCTAGGCCTGCCTTTCCCGGAACAGCCAACACAAAAAGATTATCAGGCGGTGATTGAAGCCACCAAAGACCGTATTGATGCGCCAAGCATTCACGCGGTGTTGTTACGCTCGATGATGCAGGCTTATTACGGCGCCAACAACGCTGGGCATTTTGGTTTGGCTTATGAAGCGTATACGCATTTCACCTCCCCGATTCGCCGTTACCCGGACTTGTTATTGCACCGTGCTATCAAGGCTCATTTAAAACAAAAGCCTTTCGCGCTTTCTGGTGCTGCTCTGGATGATGCTGGTGAACATTTCTCGCAAACTGAGCGCCGTGCCGATGAGGCTTCCCGTTCCGTCACTACATGGTTGAAATGTCACTATATGCAGCAGCATCTTGGTGAGGAATTTGTCGGTATCATCAGTGCAGTCGCTGAATTTGGTCTGTTTGTGACCTTAAAAGATTTATATGTCGATGGCATGATCCACGTCAGCCAACTGGGCGATGACTATTTTGTCTATGACCAGCCAAGCCAAAGCCTGATCGGTCAGGCACGCGGTCAAACCTTTAGTCTGGGTGATGAAGTCAAGATTAAAGTGGCTGCGGTAAATCTGGAAGATCGCAAGATTGACTTTGAACTGTTGCAACAAATGACCCATGCCGGCCGTGCTATTCGTAGCCGAGCGCCACGTGTGGCTAAGACAACAACAGAAGAAGTATTTAGCCCGCGTGCGAAAGCTGTAGTGAGTGAAGATGGTGAACAGCCGATTCGAAAGAAAAAGCCAAAAGCCAAAACGACTTCATTGGCTAAAAAATCAGATAAAAAATCTTCAGCCAAATCGGATGCAAAACCCAAAGACAAGCTGAAGAAAAAATCTAAGCCGAAAAAGAAAAAGTCGAATGCGAAAACCAAGATCGAATAATTTTCTGATAAAAGCCCTACTTCGGTAGGGCTTTTTTATTCAAAGCTATGCTTCATCAGTATTTATTTAGCAAAAGAACAATAAGCCTTGATTTCCCTCTCTCTAAGCCCTACATCTATTATTAACTTTATAAATGATATGGCGTATTAGAAATGACTTTAGAAAAGGCGACCTTGCCCGTTCCACAATTTGACCAGATTCAACTGGCCGATTTAAAACAACAGATTGAACAAGCCATTCAACAAGGACAAAGTTTTTTAAAAGATTTAACCGCAGTTCCAGAAGATGCTCAGGCACAGCTCAATGTTCTGGAACAGGTCGATACGCTGGAAAACAACATGAGTGAAGCTTGGGGTGTGCTTTCACATCTCAATGCCGTGATGAATAATGCGGAAACACGTGAACTGTACCAGTCTTTACTGCCAGCACTAAGCGAATACTACACTCAGCTGGGTCAACACACGGTGCTGTATCAAACCTATCAACATGTGCATGATGCAACGGTGTTTAATACGCTTCCAGCAGCCCATCAAAGTGCTATTAAACTGGCACTGCGCGATTTCAAACTTTCAGGTGTAGCTTTGGAAGGTGAAGCGAAAAAACGTTATGCTGAAATTTCTTCTCGTTTGTCGCAGCTGTCATCTGACTTCTCGAATCATGTATTAGATGCTACCCAAATCTATTTCAAGCCTCTGACCGAAGAACAACTCAAAGGTTTACCGCAAAGCAGTATCGATCTGCTCAAACAATATGGTCAGCAACGTGAACTGGATCAGCCAGTTGCGACTTTAGACATTCCGGCTTATCTGGCCATCATGACCTATGCCGATGACCGGGGCTTACGTGAAGAATTATACAAGGCTTATACTACACGTGCTTCCGACCTGTCTGAGCATCCTGAGTTTGACAATACTCAGGTGATGGAAGAAATCCTGAGTCTGCGTCATGAAATGGCACAGCTATTAGGTTTTGCTAATTTTGCCGAGTTATCGCTGGCCAGCAAAATGGCACCGGATGTCGAAACTGTAGATAAGTTCCTGGTGGATCTGGCTGAACATGCACGTACACCTGCAAGTAAAGAAATTGCCGAATTAAAAACGATTGCCATTCAGGATGGCATACTCGAGTTACAGCCTTGGGATACCGGTTACTATTCTGAAAAACTGAAACTGCAACAGTTCAATTTATCTCAGGAATCCCTGAAACCGTATTTCCCTGCACCCAAAATTTTGCAAGGCCTGTTCAGCATTGTGAATCGTCTTTACGGCATCAACATTGTGGAACGTAAAGCGCCAGTCTGGCATCCCGATGCACGCTATTTTGAACTGGAAGATCAAGGCAAGGTGGTCGGCGGTTTTTATTTCGATCTCTATGCACGTAGCGGCAAACGTGGCGGCGCATGGATGAGTGGTTTCCGCTCGCGCATGCAAACCCGACAAGGCCTGCAAAAACCGATTTGCTATATGGTCTGCAACTTCACCCCTGCAGTCGGCGATCAACCTGCGCTGCTCACACATGATGAAGTGAATACCCTGTTCCATGAGTTTGGTCATGGCCTGCATCATATGCTGACCGAAGTCGACCATATTGCTGTTGCAGGTACCCACGGCGTGGATTGGGATGCGGTTGAGCTACCAAGCCAGTTTATGGAATTCTGGACCTGGGATACTGACAGCCTCGATCTGCTCAGCGAACACATCGAAACCAAACAGCATTTACCGGAAGATTTGCTTAAATCCTTGCTAGATGCTCGTTTCTTCCAGTCCGGTATGCAAACCTTGCGTCAAATCGAATTTGCCCTGTTTGACCTGTCTATACACAAGCACAGTTCCGCTTTAAATGCCGAGCAGGTACAAGCCACTTTAGATGAAATCCGTCAAAAATACGCGGTCGCACCAACGGCAAGTTATAACCGTTTCCAGCATAGCTTTAGCCATATTTTTGCCGGAGGCTATGCTGCGGGTTATTACTCTTATAAATGGGCCGAAGTTTTGGCCAGTGATGCTTTCGATCGCTTTGAACAAGAAGGAATTTTTAATGTTCAGACCGGAAAAGAATTTCGTCAGTTTATTCTAGCAGTTGGCGGAAAAGATACAGCACTTGACGCGTTTATCAATTTCCGCGGACGCGAGCCAAAAATAGATGCGTTATTACGTCATCAAGGTTGGACGAAGCCCTCTAAAAACGCTTAAAATAAGAATCTAAGATTGTTCGGAAGGTTAGGATGATGACTATCAAACGTCGTTTCATTGCAGGTGCTAAATGTCCAAAATGTGAAGCGCTAGATCGGATTGTCATGCTAACTTCTGGCGACGATGAATGGATTGAATGTGTCGACTGCGGCTATAACGAAAATCGGCCAACGCATGTCGATGAACCACAGATGCCGGAAGTCCCGGATGAGATTGGTGTCATTCAGTTCAAACCGCGTCAGCCTAAATAAAAACAGGTTCAATATGACATTAGATCAAAGAAATAGCCCAAAACTTTTATTGGGCATCACGGGGGGATTAGTTGCAATCATTGTGCTTTTTTTGGCCTATCAATGGTTTTTTGCAACTTCAAATGAAACACTGCCTGAACATGAAGGTGCCAGTTTAACGGCACCTGCAAAACCGGCGCCTACTGCCGAGGTTAAACCAGCAGAATCGGCTGCCGAAACTGATCAGAAAACTATTCAGCTTGTAGATAAAAAAATGCTGCAAGCACCAGTTTCAGAAAATGAATCTTTAGCCAAAGAAGAAGTGGCCAAACTGGACGATATTCAAAACCAGTTAAATGAGCAAGAAACCTTGCTGAAAGCTCAACATGCCGATGCAGATCAACTGATTGCCTTAAAAGAAGAACAGATTAAATTACTTGAAGCTCAGTTGGCTCAAAAACAACCCTTATAATGCGTGAAAATTCAGCTAAAATATCCGTACATATTTGAGCTGAATTTGTTTAATGCCCATCCCAAAAAGCAATATTAATTTAATCAAGGCACTTAGCTTTCTCACCTGCTCTGCTTTTCTGTTTTCTCTGATGGGCGTTTGTATTCGCTATGCCTCACAAACAGTCGATAATCCTACCATTGTATTTTTTCGCAATTTTGTTGGTCTATTTATTTTTCTACCGCTGATTTTCACTAAAGGTATCGATTTTTTTAAGACAGAAAAAATCTGGATGCATAGCTGGCGTGCCGTGATCGGGCTGATTGCCATGTATGGCTTCTTTTATGCGATTGCCCATTTAAAGCTGTCCAATGCCATGGTGTTTACCTATTCTTCCCCGATTTTTATTCCACTGATTGCCTGGCTATTTCTGAAAGAAAAAATCACCCGATCCATGCTGATCGCAGCTGCCATTGGTCTGGCCGGGGTAATACTTGTGGCCAAGCCGGATGCCGGCATGTTTAACCAGATGTCGGTCATTGGTCTGGGGGCCAGCTTCCTCGCTGCCATGGCATTTGTAACGGTTCGTGCGCTTACCCGTACCGAATCGCCAGAAAAAATCGTGTTTTATTTCTGTTTTATCGGCACCCTCATTTCCATGATTCCGATGTTCTGGCTATGGCGTCCTTATAGCTGGACTGAACTGGGTTTCTTGATTGGCGCGGGACTGCTGGCCAATATCAGTCAAATTTTTATGTCTAATGCCTATAAACTTGCACCAGCCGGACAAATTGGCCCAGTGAATTATATTGCCATTATTTTCGCCGGAATCTGGGGCTTTATATTCTGGCAGGAAACACCCGATCATTATAGTTTAATGGGTTTCGGGCTTATTCTGAGTGCGATTATCCTGTGTAGTCCGCTTATTCAAAAACGTTCAGCCTAATCATTCAGCCAGTTCTTCCTGTCATAAAAAAAGCACCCGAAGGTGCTTTTTTAGCATGATGAATTAATGATACCAACCGAACATTTTAAAAATATACGGCGCATAGGTCACAATCAGCAAGGATGGGAACAGCACCATAATCGGCAGCAACCAGCGTTCATAACGGTAATAGAACTTGGTGTATTTGGCTTTCGCTTCCGCATCAGCTGCACGAACCTCATCATCACCAACCGACATTCGGGTCAGGAGATGATTCAGCGCCACTGGCGGAGATACATAGCCCAGCTCAAATGCGACCAATACAATCATCCAGAAATGGATTGGATGGATACCATTTTCATAAGCCACCGGTGCAATGGTTGCAGCCACCAGAATCACGGCGCCAAACGGATCGGTAGTCATCCCGACAATTGCCAGCAACAATGCAATAAAGGCTAGTGAAATATAGATATTGCCCAAATGTGTTGGCAACAATTCTACCACTTCACTACGTTCAATCAAACCGCCTACACTTGCAGACAAGGCCATCAAGATAATCAATGCACCAATATGTCCAACGGTTTCTGCCGAAGCAAACCACATTGAATGGGCAAAGCCGCGTGATTTTTCTCCGCCATGTGGCGTATGGTCACGCATAAAGGTCGACTGTTTTTCATGCTCCAAAGCTAAAGCAGCATGACGGTCTGGTGGTGTCACAAAACGATCACCCCACCATTTATCAAACATAATATAAGCAATCAGAATAATTGGCAGAATCACCGGTGCAGTGAATTCATCCATTTGGGTATCCAGACCCACGGTGTACATCAAAATGACAACAATGGTAATCACGATATAAGGAATCACCGGCACAATGGCTTTCAACATGCCCGGTACGGCCACTTTAGGTGAGTTCACACGGAAACGTGTTTCTGCAAGGTAAAGTGATACCCCCAGGAAAATCAAGGCCGTAAGCCAGAATACATAGATCCCGTGATCAAACAGTTCATCTGAAGTCACATGGCGGCTGTCGAGCATCGAAATCAGAATCACCAGCAAGCATGGACGAATCACTACCCCCAGCGAGCCTGACATGGCTGAAACAGCCAAAGCATATTGACGGCGTGAACCCGAGTTCCATACTTCCTTATAAATGATCGCACCTGCGGCAACAACGAAAATACCAGAAGCACCGGTATAAGCAGTTGGAATCGCTGCAGCAATCAAAATCAACCAGGTCAGGGTTTCAGGTGCCAAGTTCCAAGGACGTAAAATACCGAGGAATAAATCCATCACCCGGGTTTGAGTCAGTAACATACCGGCCCAGATAAACAGTGCAAGGTTTAAGAAAATGCCTGAGAATTCCACCAGAATTCCGAGGTAAATCCCTTGCCCCATTGGATAATCCATGACAAAGGTAAAAACCAACCCGGTCACCAATGCCATGTAGGCATATAAAGGCACACTCAGTAAAGCCAGCCCCAGATTGCCCTTACCTTCCTGCTTGGCTACAGGGGGTTTAAACAGTTGTAACAGACTGATCAGGGTCAAGGTAATAAAGAGGAAAATCCACAGCCAGTAAACCGTCAGGGTTTCATAAGTTGAAGCCACACCTGAATTGATAATCGAGTGATATTGACTGAGTACCGATGCCGTGAGCAAACCATTACCTAATACCATAAACAGGGCATAAACGCGATAATCCAGTTTGGTGGTTGGCGCACGTAAACCAATATGATGAAATTTCACTGAAGCGGTAATTGCAGCAACCACAACCATCAGCAATAAAATGATGACCCGGTTTTCAGTACCAAACTTAAAGATTCCAAAGAATGATGTTTCCAAGGTACGATAAGTTCTTATCGTTGGATGCTCATCCATATATTTAATGGCTTTGTCATAGAACTGATACTTTTCCTGGCACTGTTGCTGCCCTGCCATGACTGAAGCCCGTACATCTGCTTCCGATGTGGTCCCGAAAATATCGGCGAACTCATCATTGGCATTGGCTTTCATTTGCTTTTGTACTTGTGCATCAATATCCGGATGTAGATCACAGCTTGGCTTGGTCGGTTCTGCACGTAAGAAAGAATATTGCATGCCAATTTGTTCATTACCATATAAACGTTCACCCACACGTAATAGCTGACCATGAATCATCTCACCGGTACCAATGATGAGTGTGAGCAAAAGTAGTAATAGAATGACAAAAGTCGAGATCCACTCTGTCCATATATAACGTAACAGACCTAATCCTGATCTGTTGTTTTCATCATTTTGCATGTGCCTTCCTATTTCTTATTTTGATCATTGCCACCGCTTCAGCAATGCCAACTTTCCTTTTCTGAATAGACAATATCCTTTCTCTATTCAATCTCTTTATTCTTATGAACAAATTTGCATTAACTCGATACCAATGAAAATGACAATATGTATTTTCTTTTCTGTTTTAAATGTCAATCTCGCCACTATTCCACGAAATACTCCCATAAAACATAAGCCAAGGCGATGCCTACTCCCCCAATAACCCCCAATAAATGTGCTTCGACCAGCACTGGACTACCAATCAGTTCCGCTGTACCGACACTGCCGACTGTATTTTCCCAAAGCAATTTCCCCAGAATCAGGCACAGCACCAAGGCAGCAAAATTGCGTTCTTTCCTGTACAGCAAATGCACACAGGCAACGGCGACATAAGCCCCATGCAAAACTCCGGACAAGCCGGCATAGGCTTCTATATCGGGAAAGAAATAATAAAAACACAGGCTAATAAACGGTGGAAGCAATAACAGCAGAGCCACGAAATGCCAGATTTTGACGCGGGGAAAAATAAAAGGTAAGCATGCAAATGCCAGCATATTCAGCAGATAATGGATCCAGCCCACATGTACCCAATGGGCTGTCCATAAACGCCAGAATTCTTTGAATAAATCAACTTGCCAATAGATAAATGAATCTGCAAAAACTTGAAGGCATGCCGAAAAAGACATTACAAATGCAATAAAAATAATTTTTTGCATCAGAAACTGGTCTTTCATTGGCATGCCCTCGGCTAGAAATGATGGATTAAAAATAGAACATCATTCCAGCCAATCTTTCTTGTATTCTCTTTCACCCAGTTTAACTTAAGAAGATGCAGCACTCTCATTTTCAGTAAATAAGTCATCCAGCTCTGCGGAATTGTCCTGATCATCCCAAAAACGCTGCATGCCATCATCACTTGAACGGATGCCGGTATGTTCAGTCCAGTAACGGTCTGAAATACCCTGCACCATATTTTGCGCCATGCTATCTACCAGTCTGAATTGCGGATTGACCGGTTTTTCTTCAGAACGGGCATTGGCAAATGCTTTTAAAGCATCACGAATTTTGCCATCGTCCCCGCTGGCTTGAGCTGCCACTGCATATAAGGCATGTGACAGGCGTACGCCTTTTTGCTCACCCAGTTGCACCGACTGTTTTAAAGTCTGATAAGGATCTGGCTTACCATCCCCTGCACCCGGCAGCAAAGTCCAAATGACTGCACGCGCCGCTTCTGGCGCACCCCAGAATTTAGTATTGTCCAGACACACCATGCCGCGTTCTACCACCGCAGCAATATCTTTTGGTACATTGACTGCACCGCCAGAATTAATGTCATTGGTCATGGCCTGTAAACCACTGATCATCCCCATTAAATATACAGTTTGATCAAGGTCGCTTTTCATTTTCGGGCATCCATCACCCAAGGCCTTATTATATTTTGT
>NZ_DJDC01000198.1:10326-16972 GCF_002430855.1 Acinetobacter sp. UBA5934
CAAGGCCTTATTATATTTTGCTTCCCAACGCTTTTCTAAAAGCTGATAACCCGCGTACTGACGCTGTGCAGCAATAGCAGCCCAGCGTTTTTGCTGGATACGTGCATCTTGTGCTTCTGAAACCTGTCCGGCTTTAGAAGCGCGCAAATAATGTAATTCTGCTTCCAAAGCCTGGTTTTCAGCACAGATTCCCGATGAAGCATATAAAAGTACCGCAATACGGGTTGGATCTGCCCCCATATCTTTGGTCGACATAATGGCTGGCGTTAAGGCATTGCCTGAATTACACGCCATATCCGCATCATCCATGGCTAAGATAGGCGGTACAATATGTTTCTCACTGAAACCCAGCGCAATATTTGCCCCTGATTTAACCACTTGAGAACAACCTGATAATAAAGAACTTGTAACGATGACAACTGCCATACCCTGGCATATTTTTTGGACTTGCGACATTTTCCTGTCCTCTATAATTGTGTTTATGTCCATAGCACCTAAACATATCAGATGCGAAATCTGAATAAAAGAGTATTCACTCTAATTAGGTTTGATACTTTGCCACGAAATGACGTACGGAAAATTGACTGTATTCCATCAAGTTAAAAATTTTGGGCAAAAAAAAGTAGCATTGCGACGGTTCGGCACATGCTACTTATCAAGGGGTCAAGCCTTTCGGCTTTAATGTTGTGCAAATCGATCCTTCAGCACTGTTCCGAGTCGTCCAATAACAATTGCCAAAACAATTGCTATTACCAGAAACATCCAAGTTGGAATCACCATGATGATTTCCTCATTTGCTGTTGGTGGTTTTAATTTACATTTAGCTTAAATAATTCAGCAGAAAAATTGTCCGACAATTGAAATATTTGTGATTTTTTACATCAAACTGTCTTACAAAAAATACGAAATTAAAACTATGTATTTGATCATTAATATTTTAATTAAAGTTAATTTTATACAACTGTCTAACAATCAGGTCAATTTAGCCAGTTTTTTTAGTGCTTTCCATTGTTGTAAAGGAAGCTGATCGACCCAGATCAATAGCGGCTTTTCGTGAAAATGCTGGAAATAAACCACAATATAAAGCTGATGATCAATCAAATGACTAATCGAAACACGCTTAACCTGTTGCGATTTTAAATGTGACAGTGACCATTCACGTGCATGCAAATGTTCAAAACGAATCGGTTGAGGTACTTTCAAACCATAGGCATAGGTCACTACACCCAACAAAATGCACAGCAACCATAACCATGCCGGCAAGAGTTGCTGCAAAAGTACAATCAGTAAAGTAAAAATAATCAGCTGAAATACCAATGCCAGACGGCTGCGTTTCAGCTGAAAACAACGATTAGCCATGGACGTAATGTTTCAACTTAACAATCAGGGCTCTCATTTCCGGACGCGGTGGTTCAGACACTTCCATAAACCAGTCTAATAGGTCAGGGTCTTCTTGCGCGACCAATTCAGCAAAAACTTTTTTCTCTGCTGCATCTGCCTGTAAATAATGATTTTTTACATAGGGGTCAAAATAGACATCAATCTCTTTTAAACCACGACGAGCACGGTAAATAACTTTACGTTCTTCCAAGCTGATTTCTTCGCTCATAGCTAGCTGTCCCCAACAGTGTGAAAATTTTTGCTAGTTTACCCTATCCCTCCCTTCTATTTCGAGCCATTTCCCTGAATTGACCAAATTCATCATTTTATTGCAACATTTGAGCATTCATCTCATTGTCGCTTGCGGTTCAATCTTTTAATTTTGATCTCATAATAACTTTGTAGATGGACACAATAACAATGCAAGCAGCTGCGATTCGACCTTTAGCCAATATGTTACCCCGTCATTTATTTAATGCCGAGCATGAAGCTTTCCGTGAAACTGTACGTAAATTTTATGAAAAGGAAGTGGTTCCCAATATTGCTAAATATGAACAGCAACAACATGTGGACCGGGATTTATGGAACAAGGCCGGTGCCATGGGCTTACTCTGTGCCACCATGCCAGAGCAATACGGGGGTTCGGGGGTAGACCGACTTTACAGCATGATCCTGATTGAAGAACAGGCTTATGCCATGGATTCATCCACTGGCTTTTCACTGCATTCGGATATTGTGGCCAATTACATTTTCAATTTTGGCAATGAGGAGCAGAAGTCAAATTGGCTCCTAAAAATGGCTTCGGGTGAAACAGTGACTGCGATTGCCATGACCGAACCTGGCACCGGCTCTGATCTGCAAGCGGTACGTACCACTGCTGTGCTGGATGGCAATGATTATGTGATCAATGGTTCTAAAATTTTCATCACCAATGGTTACCTGTGTGATATGGCAATTGTGGTCTGCAAAACCGGTAGTGGCGATAAAGGGTCTGCCAATTTGTCATTACTCATTGTTGAAGCGGATCGTGCCGGTTTTAGCAAAGGAAAACCACTAAATAAGATTGGCATGAAAGGACAAGATACCTGTGAACTGTTCTTTGATAATGTCCGTGTGCCTAAAGAAAACCTTTTAGGAATGGAAGGTATGGGTTTTATGATGCTGATGAAAGAATTGGCCTGGGAGCGTATGCTAGTCGCCATCATTTGTCAGGCTGGAGCTGAAGCAGCATTCGCGCATACCGTTCAATACACCAAACAGCGTCAAGCCTTTGGCAAACCGATCAGTGCTTTTCAAAATACCCGCTTTAAGCTGGCTGAATTACGCACTGAAATTGATTTCTGTCGTACTTATTTAGACCGTTGTATGGAATTACAGCTTGAAGAAAAACTGGGCATTGATGCAGCTGCAGCAGCGAAATACAAAATTTCCGAGATGTTTTCCAAGGTCGTAGATGAGTGCCTGCAACTGCATGGCGGTTATGGCTACATGATGGAATACCCGATTGCACGTGCCTATATCGATAACCGCGCCAATCGCATTTATGCCGGCACCAATGAAATCATGAAAGAGCTGATTTCACGTTCGCTATAATCAACATTTATTTCTATGCCGGTTTAATTCTTGAAGTTCTATTTGTACCAGCTTGCAACAGAATAAAAGCTGATAACTTGAACTACTGATTTAATAAGCATAAAAAAAGGAGCATTCATGCTCCTTCTTTAAAAAAATAATGAAATTCAATTATGAAACTAAACGCGGTGTCGCACTTTTCTTATCTTGTTGTTCACGTTTATGAAATTTAAGCACACCGTCATCAAAGCGCGCATGCTTTAATTGTTTACGGTCAGCCAGATAATTATTAGAGACACTCCACGGTGCATGTTTACCCTGTTTCGGCATGACATCAGCAGCACGGGCAATATAACCTGAAGTCAAACTACCCATCACCGTATCTTCCATTAACTCGGTCGCATCCCCTTGTGGAATCACTTCATCATAGCCATGTTTGTCCATATAATTGATCATACGACAAATATAGTCCGCTGCAATATCCACTTTCAGTGTCCATGAAGCATTGATATAACCAATGATCATCGCCATATTCGGCACATCACTAACCATAATGCCCTGATATAGCATGTGTTTAGAGGTATTCATTGGCTTGCCATCAATGGTCGCCTGAATTCCCCCTAAAATTTGAATATTCAAACCGGTTGCAGAGACAATAATATCTGCCTCAAGATGTTTGCCGGATTTTAACTGAATGCCGTTCGCGGTGAATTTATCAATTTGATCCGTTTCGACTGAAGCACGACCTTCACGTAAAATCTTAAATAAATCTCCATCCGGTACCACACATAGACGCTGATCCCAAGGATTATAATCCGGGGTAAAATGCTTCATATCCACTTTACCCTTGAGCTGAAATTCAATCGATTTGAGCAACAAGCTACGCAGTAATTTAGGCTGTTTCTGTGCCAGCGCATAAATACCGCGTTGCATACCGATATTACGCGCACGCGTTAACTTATAAGCCAAATCTTCAGGCAAATACTTGCGCATTTTGTCGTAAAGGATATCAATCGATGGAACAGAGGCAATATAAGTTGGAGAACGTTGCAACATGGTGACATGCCCTGCCCCGCCTTTCGCCATCGCAGGCACCAAGGTAATCGCAGTTGCTCCACTTCCAATAATGACCACCTTTTTACCAGAATAATCTAACTGCTCAGGCCAATGTTGCGGATGAATAA
Source organism: Acinetobacter sp. UBA5934 (assembly GCF_002430855.1). Classification (NCBI taxonomy): domain Bacteria; kingdom Pseudomonadati; phylum Pseudomonadota; class Gammaproteobacteria; order Moraxellales; family Moraxellaceae; genus Acinetobacter; species Acinetobacter sp. UBA5934. The sequence goes on from NZ_DJDC01000198.1 coordinate 14,463, forward strand.
ATTGACCTTTAAATGCAGACTGATTAGGGAATTCAGGTTGAAAGCCCTGGTCATAATTATAGTAACCTGTACATCCTAGAACAAAATTAGCCACCCAGGTTTGCTTGTTGTTAGCTGCATCCTCAATTTCTACCAGCCACTTTTTACGAGCCGAATCATAATTTGCAGCTAAAACCCGATGTTGAAAATGAATTTTACTTTTGAGCTGATACTCATCAATTACTTCAGATAAATAATTCTTAATAGACGGTCCATCAGCCAAGACACTGTCTTTTTGCCAAGGCTTAAAGTTGAAGCCAAAAGTGGACATATCAGAATCGGAACGAATACCGGGATACTTAAATAAATCCCAGGTTCCACCAAAACTTTCACGACGTTCAATAATGTCGAAAGAGCGTTTTGGGCAATTTTTAGAAAGATGAACAGCAAGACCAATACCTGAAATACCGGCACCTACAATCAAAATATCAATATGTTTTTCCATGTTCTTTTTATAACCTGTTTAAGTTTTGTTTTATTAAACCACAAAACTGACAATACGCAATGTCAAGTTTATATAAAAGTGATAAAAAATATATCAGTTCGGGACAAAAGCTTAAATTTTCTGACAATATAAAATCATCAGACATAAAAAAGACCGGTGAAACACCGGTCTTTTTTAGAACAACTGAAGCTATTCTTGCGAAATTAGTTAACTTCGCGATCTACTAGCTCAACGTAAGCCATCGGTGCAGCATCACCTGCACGGAAGCCCGCTTTAAGAACACGTAGATAACCGCCGTTACGTTCTTTGTAACGAGGGCCAAGAACGGTAAATAATTTACCAACAGTTGCTGCTGAACGAGTACGAGCAAACGCTAAACGACGGTTTGCAACAGTATCGTTTTTAGCTAAAGTGATTAAAGGCTCAGCTACACGACGTAACTCTTTAGCTTTAGGCACAGTTGTTTTAATCAACTCGTGCTCAAACAAAGAGTTAGCCATGTTTTGGAACATCGCTTTACGATGACTGCTTGTACGGCCTAATTTCACACCACTATTACGATGACGCATGGTGATAGTCCTACTTAATTAACGACTACGATAAGCAAAGCGATCGTCCATGCGGAGGCTAGCCGGTGGCCAGTTCTCTAAACGCATGCCCAATTGCAAGCCTTTCGATGCCAGAACATCTTTGATTTCAGTTAACGATTTTTTACCTAAGTTAGGAGTTTTCAACAACTCCACTTCAGTACGTTGAACCAAATCACCGATGTAGTAAATATTTTCTGCTTTCAAACAGTTAGCAGAACGAACAGTAAGCTCTAGATCATCTACTGGACGAAGCAAGATTGGATCCACTTCTTCGCGAGGCTCTTGAGCAACAGGAGCTTGATCTTTCTGAAGATCAACAAAAATTGCAATTTGTTGTTGCAAGATTGTTGCCGCTTTGCGGATTGCTTCTTCAGGATCAACTGTACCGTTAGTTTCAAGATCAATGATCAATTTATCAAGGTCAGTACGTTGTTCTACACGAGCGTTTTCCACTGTGTAAGACACGCGCTTGATTGGGCTATAAGAAGCATCTAACTGTAAACGACCCACCGGGCGAGTCTCGCCTTCTGGGAAACGTGAGTCAGAAGTTTCATAACCGCGACCTTGAGAAACTTTCAGGCGCATTTTTAAATTGCCTGAGGCACTTAAAGTGCCAATCAAATGCTCAGGGTTTACCACTTCAACATTATGAGGTAAACGAAGATCAGCAGCAGTTACATCGCCTGGACCTTGTTTTTCTAATGTCAAATATGCTTCGTTTTGATCGAACAGCTTAATCGACAATCCTTTTAGGTTCAGCAAGAGCTCGACGATGTCCTGCTGCAAGCCTTCTAAGGTACTGTACTCGTGCTCAACCCCTTCTATTTCAACTTCTACCACAGCAGCGCCAGGTAAAGAAGAAAGAAGGATACGACGTAAAGCATTACCTAGAGTATGACCAAAGCCACGCTCTAATGGTTCCAGAATCACTTTTGCCGAGGTCCCGCTAGCCGCTTCGACCTTGATCGCTTGCGGAGTTAGAAACTCATTTGCAGTACGCGTCATTATTGCTACCTCAAGGATTATTTAGAATACAATTCTACAATCAAGCTTTCGTTGATTTCAGCAGGTAAATCAGAACGATCCGGTGCAGCTTTAAACGTACCTTCTAGTTTTGAATGGTCAACTTCCATCCAAGAAGGGATACCACGTTGAGCAGCCAATTCAATTGCGCTTTTAATACGTAATTGTTGTTTAGCACCTTCGTGAACCGCGATTACATCACCAGCTTTAACTTGGATAGACGCGATGTTAACACGACGACCATTCAAAGTAATGCTACGGTGAGATACAAGCTGACGAGCTTCTGCACGTGTAGAACCAAAACCCATGCGATAAACTACGTTATCAAGACGGCTTTCAAGCAATTTCAACAAGTTTTCACCTGTTGCGCCTTTCACACGAGCAGCTTCTTTATAGTAGTTACTAAATTGACG
>NZ_DJDC01000198.1:17238-17900 GCF_002430855.1 Acinetobacter sp. UBA5934
GATTTAAGTTGCAGGTCTGTCCCTTCGCGGCGAGAGAGTTTGCATTTTGGACCAATATAACGAGCCATGAATGTTTCTCCTTACACGCGACGTTTTTTAGGTGGACGGCAACCGTTGTGAGGAATTGGAGTCACATCGGTAATGCTGTTAATTTTATAACCCACTGCACCTAAAGCACGAACCGCAGACTCACGACCAGGACCAGGACCTTTTACAAGGACGTCCAAGTTTTTCAAACCGTAATCTAAAGCTGCTTTACCAGCAACTTCAGCAGCTACCTGAGCAGCAAACGGAGTTGATTTACGTGATCCACGGAAGCCTTGCCCACCTGAAGTGGCCCAAGCCAGTGCATTACCTTGACGATCGGTAATAGTCACAATGGTGTTATTAAAAGAAGCGTGAATGTGTGCAACACCTTCAGAGACGGTACGAGTGACCTTCTTGCGTGTGCGAGTATCTTTAGCCATCTTTTAGCTTCCAGAAATCTTATTTCTTAATAGGTTTGCGCGGACCTTTACGGGTACGTGCGTTAGTTTTGGTGCGTTGTCCACGGACAGGCAAGCTGCGACGATGACGAAGACCGCGGTAGCAGCCTAAATCCATTAAACGTTTAATGTTCATGGAAATTTCGCGACGTAAATCACCTTCGGTCGGAACCTTGG
>NZ_DJDC01000198.1:18026-19906 GCF_002430855.1 Acinetobacter sp. UBA5934
AGATAATCAACCGCCCCACAAATATCTTGAGGGGCGGATAATAACCTAATTAGCCTACTGAAATCAACAGGTCTTGATCAGATTAACCTTGACGCTGCTTATGACGAGGTTCAGCGCTACAAATCACGCGGATAACCCCATTACGACGGATAACTTTACAGCTACCACAAATTTTTTTAACAGAAGCTTGTACTTTCATGATGAAACCTCAAGTGCGCTTATCCCTTAGGATGAGCAGTCGTTTTTCTCATTAACGTTTGATTGTCATACTGGTGCGAAGTGAGATGAGCTTGTAGCTGAGCCATAAAGTCCATCACAACAACCACTACGATCAGCAAAGATGTCCCACCCAAATGGAATGGAATACCAAAAGAACTTTGCAGAATCATTGGCATCAAACAGATGACCGTAATATAAATTGCACCAATAAACGTCAAACGATTAAGAATATGATCTAAGTAACGAGCAGTTTGCTCACCTGGGCGAATACCAGGTACATAAGCTCCGCTGCGTTTCAAGTTCTCTGATACTTCTTTAGGACTGAACACAAGTGCAGTATAGAAATAACAGAAAAAGATAATTAACGCACCGAAGAGCACCAAGTACAAAGGTTGTCCAGGCGATAATACCAATGCCAAATCTTGTAGGCTACGCTTTACGATTCCTGCATTTGGATCAGAACTACCCAACCATTGACCTAAACTTGCAGGGAATAGCAATAACGAACTAGCGAAAATTGCTGGAATAACCCCTGCCATATTCAATTTCAATGGCAAATGTGTCTGCTGTGCAGTGAATACGCGACGCCCTTGTTGCTTTTGAGCATAGTTAACCGGTATACGACGTTGAGCCTTTTCAATAAATACAATCGCAGCAAGAACCGCGATTGAAAGTAATCCAAATACCGCCAAACCAATTAAGCTTGATTGACCGTTATCCACCGAAGTGAATGCTTGAATTACAATATTTGGCAAACCAGCAACGATACCTGCAAAAATGATCATAGAGATACCATTACCAACACCGCGTTCGGTAATCTGCTCTCCTAACCACATTAAGAACATGGTGCCTGCAACCAACGAGGTTACGGCAGGAATGTAAAAAGCTAGTCCTGAAGTCAAGGTAATTCCTTGGCTAATGAGACCAGCACACATACCTACACCTTGAACCAATGCAAGTAATAACGTGCCGTAACGCGTATATTGATTAATCTTACGCTTACCCTGCTCGCCTTCTTTCTTTAAAGCTTCCAGCGAAGGAACCACTGTTGACATCAACTGCACGATAATCGATGCAGAGATGTATGGCATGATCCCCAACGCAAGAATTGACATTCGCTCTAATGCTCCGCCAGAGAACATATTAAACAAACCTAAGAAAGTACCTTCATTAGCTTTGAAAAAACGTTCTAAAGCGACATTATCAATACCCGGCAGTGGAATATGTGCCCCTAGTCGAAAGACCAATAATGCGCCAACCAAAAACATTAATCGACGAATAATTTCACGATATTTCACATGAAACGGTTGGCCTTTCATCATGTTGACATGACCTGAAGAACTAGGAGACATAGACACTAGCGATTACTCCTCGACTTTACCGCCAGCAGCTTCTACAGCAGCTTTAGCGCCTTTAGTCACAGCAACACCTTGGATAGTGAATGCACGAGTAATATCACCAGAAAGTACGATACGAGCACGAGTCATATCTTTACGTACAACATTGGCAGCTTTTAAAGTTTCAAGTGAAATGATATCACCTTCAACTTTAGCAAGCTCTGATAAACGTACTTCAGCAGTTTTTAAAGCAAGTTGGCTAGTGAAGCCGAATTTAGGTAAACGACGATATAACGCAGTTTGACCACCTTCGAAACCTGGACG
>NZ_DJDC01000198.1:20178-21594 GCF_002430855.1 Acinetobacter sp. UBA5934
ACGCCAGAACCGATACCACGGCCTAAACGAAGGTTGTCACGTTTAGCACCTTCTGCAGGTGCGATAGTATTTAAACGCAGAGTCATGGCTTATTCCTCTACACTAACCATATAGTAGACTTGGTTGATCATACCGCGGTTAGAAGGCGTATCTTGCACTTCTACAGTATGACCAATACGACGCAGACCTAAACCTTTAAGGCTAAGCTTGTGATTTTTCAAGCGGTGCGCAGAAGATTTAGTCTGGGTAACTTTAATCGTTTTCATGATTGATTACCCTTGAATTTGTTCTACTGAAAGACCACGTTTCGCAGCGACTTTCTCAGGAGAAGTCATGTCACGCAAACCTTTGAATGTTGCGTTTACTACGTTAGCAGCGTTTGTAGAACCATAGCATTTTGTCAATACGTTATGTACGCCAACAGCTTCTAGAACTGCACGCATAGCACCACCAGCAATTACACCAGTACCTTCAGAAGCAGGTTGCATGTAAACGCGGCTTGCACCGTGACGAGCATTAATAGGGTGTTGTACAGTACCGTTAACAAGCTCAACAGTAATCATGTTACGACGAGCAGCTTCAAGTGCTTTAGAAATAGCAGCTGGAACTTCACGTGCTTTACCACGACCAAAACCTACGCGACCATTACCATCACCCACAACAGTTAATGCTGTGAAAGAGAAGATACGACCACCCTTAACAACTTTGGCTACACGATCAACGGCAACCAGCTTTTCAACAAGACCTTCGTTTTGTTCAACTTTAGCCATGATTAGAACTCCAAGCCGTTTTCACGAGCAGCATCAGCCAAGGCTTTGATACGACCATGATATTTGAAACCAGAACGGTCAAATGCAACTTTAGTAACGCCAGCTGCTTTAGCACGTTCTGCGATTAAAGCACCTACTTTAGTCGCTGCATCAACGTTACCAGTTGTACCAGCACGTAAAGTAGCATCTAAAGTTGAAGCTTGCGCTAAAACTTTGCCACCATCTGCTGAGATAACTTGAGCATAGATGTGACGCGGTGTGCGGTTTACACACAAACGAGTCGCACCCAATGCACGAATGTGCAAGCGTGTGCTTTTCGCACGACGCAAACGGGATTGTTTCTTTTCGTTCATAAGAACCTCGCGCCTTATTTCTTCTTAGCTTCTTTACGAAGTACAACTTCGTCAGAATAACGAACACCTTTACCTTTATAAGGCTCTGGTGGACGGTAACCACGGATATCTGCAGCAACTTGACCTAAAGCTGCTTTATCAGCAGATTTAAGAATAATTTCAGTTGCAGTAGGAGTTTCAGCAGTTACACCTTCTGGAAGGTTGTAATCGATCGGGTGAGAGAAACCAAGGTTAAGGTTAACAACGTTACCTTTAACCGCAGCTTTATAACCAACACCGATAAGTTGTAACTT
>NZ_DJDC01000198.1:21837-22104 GCF_002430855.1 Acinetobacter sp. UBA5934
TCTTCCTGTTTTAGCTCGACCAGCGCATGCAGGTTGAAAGACAATGTACCTTTGCTGCCTTTCACTTCGACCTGCCGGCCGTTCTGAGTAACTGTTACACCGTTAGGTACAGTTACTGGGGCTTTAGCCACACGAGACATGAGGAATCACCTATTAAGAAACAAAAGCAATAACTTCACCACCGATGCCCGCAGCACGTGCAGCGCGATCAGTCATGATGCCTTTGCTTGTAGAAACAATTGCAATACCTAAACCTTGCTTAACGCT
>NZ_DJDC01000182.1:0-10339 GCF_002430855.1 Acinetobacter sp. UBA5934
CCTTCACCGCCACCTTTTGCAAGGAATTGCTGAAGACGCATCATGATTGCATCGGCAAAGCCACGCACAAGCATGACAATGGATACAAAGATATACATGATACCAATTTTTTTATGGTCTACAGAGGTGAACCATTCAGTCCACAAGTAGTTCCATTTTTTAAAGTAGGTGATACCCGCAACAACTGCAAGGCCACCTAGGATCATCATAGCAACTGTAACCAGCACGATTGGATCGTGTGGAATTGCATCAGAACCTAACTTACCTAAGAAGCTCATGTCTTATTCCTCTACAGAAGCAGTCGCATGTTCAACATTTACATGAGCTTCAGAAGCGGCAGCTTCGTGACCAGCAGCTGCTGAATGATCAGCACCGTGGTAATTACTCATGTATCTGTTAATCACTGATTCGAACAATTTAGGCTCTACTGAAGAATAATAAGTCACTGGATGTGGCTTAGTTGGATAAGGCTTCAACGCTTCAGCTGCAGCCTTCTCTTCAGGAGTTTGTGCATTCACAACCATTGCTTCGATTTGGTGCTTAGAACGGTTTCCGTCACGTAAGGTTGCAAATTCAGCTTGATCCAAAACAGTTTTTTGAACTGCTTGAGGATTTACTGAAGTACCATTACCTGCTTTAACAGCAGCTACCCATTGAGCGAACTGAGCGTCAGTCACAGAGTGAGCACGGAAATGCATTTGCGAGAAGCCATAACCTGAATAGTTAGAAGAGAAACCGCGATAGCCTTCGGCTGGGCTAGTTTCATCTGCCAAGAAGTTCAAGTGAGTCTGCATACCTGCCATTGCATAAATCTGACCAGACAATGCAGGAATAAAGAACGAGTTCATTGTGAAGTTAGAAGTTAAACGAAGGCTAACCGGAGTTTTTTCTGGGAAGCGGAGCTCGTTAACAGTCGCAATGTTTTGTTCTGGGTAGATGAAGATCCATTTGAATTGTTCAGCAATAACCTGAACAGTTAAAGGTGCTTTATCTGACTCGATTGGACGGTATGGGTCATACTTGTGGGAACCCCACCAAGTTAACCAAGCTAAAATACCAATAATAATGACAGGGATACCCCATACTACAATCTCAATTGCAGTTGAGTGTGCCCATGTTGGTTTATAGTCTGCATCTTTATTCGACGCGCGATATTTCCATCCAAACCACAATGCCATAATTGCTGATGGAATAACCACCAAAAGCATTAAATAAATCGCAGTCATCATCAGGCTACTTTGACCTTCAGCAACTGGACCTTTTGAGTTTAGAAGTACCATATCACCGCCACACCCAGTCAAGAGTGCAGCCATCGCAGATAAAGACAATACAGCTAAAATCGTTTGTCTCATTTTACAACCTCGGTGAAGAGTCCCATTCCCTAATTTAATATGGGGATAGCGATTAAAGTGTCGCATGATTGGAAATGTTTATTTTTCACTTAGAAAATCTAAGCATAGTAAATCCTTCCCAATCATGAGACACCGCTACGTTGTAGGGCATTATGCCTTATATCGAGAAACTAAGCTATATGTAAAGTGGCTTTAAATACCTGTTATAAAAACTGATTTTTTTAGTCGGAATTGAACTTTTATTATATGAATTTTATTTTAATATCAATATTCTGGGGGAAAAACAGGGATATAAAACAATCCCTGTTGAATTGTATGGTTACTGTTTGACCACTTTGGTTTTCGCTAATTTATCATGCAGGGTTTGGCGTTTTTCGCCAATTGCGAATACATGATCAAGAATTGTAATAAATGGCATAAATAGCAAATTTAAAACAATAAAAATAAAGCTGCGTAAAGTGAAAACACGCATCAGACTGGGTTTTTCACCACTGTCGGCATCTACAATTTTAATTTTAGTCAATTTTTTACCGATACTTTGCCCTGATTTTGCTAACATAAATGCCTGAATTCCAAGCATAATGATGATGTATACACACATCGCTTGCCATGCTTCAGCCGGAATTAGAGTAAACAATTGCTGTTGTAACTGCGTGGCCTGAGTTGCACTGTCCGCCGACTGCATCTTTTGCTGAATCTCAGATAACTGGTTAAATTGATCCGGTTTTAGAAAAAAAGAGGGAATCGCTGCGGCGGGTAACCAAAGCAGTAAATCGATAATTTTTGCCAGGATCCGGGTACTAATTGAAGCGAGCTCATTATTAGATACGGCTCTTTTTTCAACTTGAATTTTACGAATAGCAGAATTTTGCAAAGGCGTTTGCTCAGGAAAAGGTGCAGGAGCTGTATAACCTTCAGGTTGATATACAAGTTTACCTTGGGTTAATTCACCTAAAGCTCTCCATTCGGTCATGCCTTGATGCCAAGCCAAATCTGTAAGCAGCACTTGCTGGCTAGCGAGCATTTGATTTAACTGCTCTAAGGTGTATGGACCAGCTTGTTGATTATTACGAGCCAAGTAAATTTGCATAAATATTAAATCTCAAAACGTAAATTAGGTTTGTAGAGCAAACCCTTAAATTATAGATGAAAAAAAAGACCCAAATGTGGGTCTTTTTTTAACATAGTTTCTTAAGCTTGTTGAGCTTTTTCTTCAGCAAGGAAGAACCAAGTGTCTAAAACCGAGTCTGGGTTTAAAGAAACAGATTCAATACCTTGTTCCATTAGCCATTGTGCAAGATCAGGGTGATCAGAAGGACCTTGACCACAAATACCTACGTATTTGCCAGCTTTACGACATGCATGGATGGCCATAGAAAGAAGCGCTTTAACCGCTGGATCACGTTCATCAAACAGGTGAGAAACAATACCTGAGTCACGGTCTAGACCTAGGGTTAACTGAGTCAAGTCGTTAGAACCGATAGAGAAACCATCGAAGTGTTCAAGGAATTGTTCAGCTAACAGCGCGTTAGTTGGCAATTCACACATCATGATCACTTTAAGGCCATTTTCACCGCGTTTAAGACCATTTTGAGCCAACAGCTCTATCACACGTTTTGCTTCAGCTACAGTACGTACGAAAGGAATCATGATCTGAATGTTGGTTAAGCCCATCTCGTCACGTGCTTTTTTCAATGCACGGCATTCAAGTTCAAAGCAGTCACGGAAGTTGTCAGAAACGTAACGGCTCGCACCACGGAAACCAAGCATTGGGTTTTCTTCTTCTGGCTCGTACAATTTACCGCCAATCAGGTTCGCGTATTCATTTGACTTGAAGTCAGACATACGAACAATCACTGGTTTGTCAGCAAAAGCAGCAGCTAGGGTAGAGATACCTTCAACCAGTTTTTCTACATAGAATTCGATTGGAGAAGAGTAACCCGCAGTACGTGCCATTACAGCTGCACGTGTTTCGCGAGGAAGGCTGTCAATATTCAACAATGCTTTAGGATGTACACCAATCATACGGTTGATGATGAATTCTAAACGTGCCAGACCAATACCTTCGTTTGGAATTTGAGCGAAGTCAAATGCACGGTCAGGGTTACCCACGTTCATCATGATTTTGAACGGAAGTTTAGGCATAGATTCGATAGAGTTGCGTTGAATTTCGAAATCCAAAGCACCTTCGTAAATGAAGCCTGTATCACCTTCAGCACAAGAAACAGTTACTTCTTGACCATCAACAAGTACTTCAGTGGCATTACCACAACCTACAATTGCAGGTACACCTAATTCACGTGCAATGATTGCAGCGTGACACGTACGACCACCACGGTTAGTGACAATCGCAGCAGCACGTTTCATCACTGGTTCCCAATCCGGGTCAGTCATATCAGATACAAGTACGTCACCGTCTTGTACCTTGTCCATTTCTTTGATTGAAGAAACGATACGAACTTTACCAGAACCGATACGTTGACCAATTGAACGGCCCTCACACACCACAGTACCTTTTTGTTTAAGCAGGTAACGTTCCATTGTGCCGACATTTTCACGGCTTTTTACAGTTTCAGGACGTGCTTGAACGATATAGATTTGGCCGTCGTCGCCATCTTTCGCCCATTCGATGTCCATTGGAGAACCATAATGGTTTTCAATGATTAATGCCTGTTTAGCAAGTTCTTGCAGTTCGTGATCATTTAACGCGAATTGTTGGCGATCTTGTTTTTCAACATCTACCACAACAACAGATTTACCTGCAGAAGCTTCTTCGCCATAAATCATTTTTTGGTGTTTAGAGCCAAGATTACGGCGCAGGATAGAATGTTTTCCTGCATTTAATAATGGTTTAGACAGGTAGAATTCGTCAGGGTTTACTGCACCTTGAACGACCATTTCACCCAAACCATAAGATGCAGTAATAAACACCACATCACGGAAACCAGATTCTGTATCTAGGGTAAACATTACACCCGCAGCGCCAGTTTCTGAGCGAACCATACGTTGTACGCCAGCAGAAAGAGCAACAACATCATGTGCAAAGTTTTGGTGTACACGGTAAGAGATTGCGCGGTCGTTATAAAGAGAAGCAAAGACTTCCTTAATCGCGATCAGAACGTTTTCGATGCCACGGATATTCAAGAAAGTTTCTTGTTGTCCCGCAAAAGAAGCGTCTGGTAAATCTTCTGCAGTTGCAGATGAACGAACGGCAACCGCGATATCAGGGTTGCCGTTAGATAATTCTGCAAAAGCGGTGCGAACTTCTTTTTCCAGTTCTGCCGTAAGCGGAGTATCGACAATCCATTGGCGAATTTTGGCGCCACTTACTGCAAGCGCATTAACGTCATCAACATTTAAAGTTGATAACTCTGCGTTGATTTTAGCGTTTAGGCCGCTTTGCTCGAGAAATTCACGATACGCAGCCGCTGTGGTTGCAAAGCCACCCGGGACTGATACACCAGCATTAGATAAGTGGCTGATCATTTCACCCAGTGATGAGTTTTTCCCACCAACGAGCTCAACGTCGTGTTTCCCTAATTTTTCTAGACCAATTACGCGCGCTTCCAAAGTTGTTACTCCACTTTTGCAGTATTAATCACTATCTTGGCATGAAATTATAACAAATCGCCTGGCTTTTTGATTTACTCGGCGACAGTCATGTAAGATCGGTTTACTATAAAGATTTTACAGCACTTAGACAAATATTTAAGGAGAATTTTAATGTCAGAAGGTAAACAGATTAAGCGCAGTGTTTTTTTTATCTCTGATGGTACTGCAATTACTGCTGAAACCCTTGGACACTCACTGTTAGCACAGTTTCCTCATGTAGATTTTGACATTCATATTATTCCTTATATTACTTCAGAAGAGGCTGCAATGAATGTTGTAGCTGAAATTAACCAGCGTGCCGATCTGGACGGGCAACAACCTTTGGTGTTTGATACCCTGGTAGACCCTTATGCACGTGATATTATTAATACCGCAAATGCAGTAAATCTTGATGTTTTTGAAGGGCTTATTGGTAAGTTGTCTGAGGTTTTAGGTACTGCGCCTACAACTTTAGTCGGACAAACCCATGCTGTGACCGACTCTGAGTCTTATAAAGCACGTATTGATGCGGTGCATTTTGCCCTGGATAACGATGACGGCGCTCGTACACGACATTATGATAAGGCTGATTTAATCCTGATCGGGGTTTCCCGTTCAGGTAAAACCCCAACCTCAATTTACCTGTCATTACAGTTTGGAATTCGTGTGGCAAATTATCCACTGACCGAAGAAGACCTGGATGACAACCGTTTGCCTGCAGTATTAAAAGCACATAAAAATAAGCTATTTGGCTTAATGATTGATGCAGAGCGACTTGTAGCGATTCGTACCGAGCGTAAAGCCAACAGCCGTTATGCAAGTTTCAGTCAATGTCAGATGGAACTGCGTGCAGTAGAAGGTATTTATATTTCAGAAGGGATTAAATATCTGAACGTTTCTGAAATGTCTATTGAAGAAATTTCAACTCGTATTTTACAGATGACAGGTTTAAAACGTCGTATTGGGTAATTTAAAAATGGAGTTAAATCAAAGTTTAACTCCATTTTTTATCATTGAAAATAAAGATAGTATTTATATGAATAAAGTATTAAAAATAAGAAAAATAGCGCTTTGTTTGGCTGTGTCCAGTCTGATAAATATTCCAGTTTTCGCAGAATCTGTGCTGGATTTTGAAACCCAAATGCTCAAACAATATGATCAAAGCCGTTTAACAGACAGTTATGAAAGTGATGGTATTAATCAACAGGTTGCTTTTAAAATAGCCGATTTTATTGAGAGTCATCCGCAAAGTTTTGACTATAATTTTAAAAATCTAACCAGCAAAAACATGCTTTCTATCCATTATAGCCCTGATCGAGAGCTTAAATTTTATACATTTGATGTCTCTGCAGGCGGCACAATGCGGGAGTTTGAGTCCTATGTGCAATTTAAACAGGGCAAAAAAGTGCTTACTCAGGCAGTGAAGGATGGGGGATTTATCCGATCTGTTCAGCAAATGCAGTTGAACCAGCAAACGGTTTATCTCATTTCCAGTACTTATGTGGGCAGTAGTTGTGTTGGGGCTTATGCTCTACAGGCAGCACACATCAAGAATGCAAAATATAAAGCTATTGATGTGTTTAAAACCAGAACTCAAACCCTGAACCATATTGATGTTGATTATGACTGCAATTATTATCCCAAAAATATAGAACCTTTTGATATGAACCGGCACTATATTCGTATGTCCAAAGACCTTAACAATATAGATATTTTAGTCATCAAGCCATCCGGTGAATTAACTCGAAACTATTTACGTTATCAAAAGACTAAAAATCATTATCAATATATCGGTACGGTAAAATAACACTTAAAAAAGAGACATTCCTGTTTCAGCCTAGTCCCTTGAAGTTTCTTAATTAAATAGCTTTGATATGTTTTGATTCTTTGCCTATTCGAAAGTTTAAAATCATCTTATAGTCGTTGGAAGCATTGACTGTCGTAGTTTTTTAATAAAATTAAATGACATTTATATAGACAATCTCTTGTTTTTGAGAGGCCAAAATGAGGATCTCAAAATATATTTTAAGTCCGCAAGAAAAGCTTGGATTATCCATACACAATGTCCTGAGCCAGTTTTAAATACTGTTTTAAAAGGCAGCGCAAGGAGGGAGACACTGCGTGTCTCCAAAATCTGCTTTAATTAAACTCTGGAAACTGTTAAAGCGATTAATAGGTCGTAATAATTACATCTATAATATGTTCAACACCTTCCATGCTTTGGATCGCATTTTCAGTGATTTTTACCACAGGCCAGGTAATCAGCTTGCAGTTATCTCGTTGCAGTGCAGTGTAATAACTATCCGATTTCAGAAATATCTTATTGCCAGCTGCAGAATTGGGCATAAGCTGGCGTTTTAACCACGTATCCTGTACTTGAGATTCCAGATAGCGAATGGCCAATAACGATTTAATGCGGTTGTTAAATAAACGACGATTCTTGATAATTAAAGGATGCGAAAGCAGTTTGTGAATGCCTCTTTCAGTTTGTGGCAAAATGAAAAGCGGCATATTTTGAAAGACTTTTACAAATTTTGCAGTATTGCAAATCTGCTCCAGATGCATAACTGTCATTTGGTTGCCCCCCACAACAGCCACATTTAAATCTGTAAAATCAAAGTTTTTAATATCTTCAGCAGCAACAATTTTTCCCTGGAATTTCTGGAAAAAATCGGGTGAATTTTGAAAGAACCCATCCAGCGGATTCTTTTTCTTGTTAACCATTTTTATATCCTTTCTTATTTTTACTTCGTTGCAGTTGGTTCTGCAGTTAACTGGTATATCCAAGATGGAACTTTGGGTAAAGATTTTTCTGGAATCTTGTCAGTCATCATTACCATGATATCGACCGGAATATGGAACCATTTTTGCTTGCGGTCGACTACTTTGTAAGCATGAAACTGGATAATCTGATACCAGGGATTACGACGTCCCGCTGCAGTTCGGCCACCAATTCTGGAAAATTTGTTCATTGCAGCATAAAGTTTTTCTTCTGCAAGTCCCAATTTTATAACATTGTCACGCATTTTATTGATTAGCGGTAAATAAGCCAAAATACCGAGCAGTATGCGTGGGTCTATGGCTTTGGCAGCCATCTGCGCAAGTTGAATAAATGTTTTGTTATAGCCCTGGGCTTCCATCACACTAAAACCCACACCGAGGTGACGCGCTTCATCACTATTGATCAGTTTAAATGCCTGATGACAAACTGGATCATCGACGCTGTCGAGCAAAAAAGTACATAAAGCACCATCCAGGGCAACTTCCAGCATTGGAATGACCGCACCTAAAATATAGAAGGGCATGTCATCTGCATAACGATCTAACCATTTAATAATCAGGCGCAGATTTTTATTGGGTTTGGGAATGTCATCTTCCAGCATGTTCCAGCGTTTCATCAATGCCATTTCTGCATTGGCATGCCGCTGTTCTTCTGCATGAAAGATAGCATACATTTCAGCCAGTACCGGATTGGGCGCTTTTTTTGACATCGCCGCAAAAGCACGTGCACCCACATGTTCAATCCACATTAAATCGGCCATAAATTCTTTAAGATTTGGCCATTGTTCAGCTGTGATCAGCTCTTTTCCTGGGGCAGTCCAGTCAATATCAGATAAAGTCCATTGGGTATGTTTGACTTTATCCAGCATTTTTTCCAAGTCGATTGAAGCCATCCTGTACACCTGTAAAATCATTATTTAATTACAAGTGTATGAAAAAGCCGGGCAAAGTAATTTGCCTAAGTGCTTAAACTAGACTGAACATTTTTATCAATTATTTAGTGTGCTGATTTATTGGAATAATTTATTTAACTATTTGATATGTAAAAATAAAGACTTGTCATTAGGGGCCAAGTCTTATCTTTAAAATGTATAAAGTTGTTTAAGAATGTGGGAGGATACGATGGAATAGAATAGCTTTGATGTCAGTTAATTTTTCCATCATCCTGTTCTGGACTGGGCACTTCTGTAGATGAATAATTTGGCATGCTGGGCGGGTGGGTATGTACCCGAAAATAGTCTAAATCACGGATATTCTTTTGCGCGGCAAGAGCTAGGTTTATTGAGGTATTGATTCATTTTATTTTTAATTTTTTGTATTTAATTATTTTTATATATTTATTATGCCTAAGCTAAACCAGATCGTAAATGTTATCCAGGCTGATCTGGGTAATGAATGGAAAATAATAAAGATTATTGCTGTTTAATATAAAAAATAGCACCTAAAAAGGTGCTATCTGGAATTTTTAAACGATCAGGAATTTTTGATATTCATTAACAATTCAAAGTTCTGAATACGTTTATCCGTGTCATAGATGTCACAGGTAAAAATAAACTCATCGACATCATATTTTTCTAACAGCTTTTCTAATCCGGCTTTGACTGTTTGAGGTGAACCAATTTGTGCCAGTGCATAGAAGTTATCCACCGACATTTTTTCCGCTGGTGACCACAAACCTTCCATGGTTTTTACCGGGGCTTTGAGTTTTAAGCTTTGTCCACGCATTAAACCCAGTACACGCTGATAGGCACTCGTGGCTAAATATTCAGCTTCTTCATCGGTCTCAGCCACTACAGTAGGAACACCCATGGAAACATAAGGACGTTCCAGATATTCAGATGGTTCAAAGTTCTCGCGATATAGCTGAATTGCTTGACCCAACATACGCGGTGCAAAATGTGAGGCAAATGAATAGGGAAGTCCTAATTTTGCTGCCAATTGTGCACTGAATAAACTTGAACCCAGCAACCAGACGGGAACATGGGTATTTTGGCCTGGAGTCGCCACAATACGTTGATGCGGCACAGGTTCTTTAAAATATTGCAGTATTTCTAGCACATCTTGTGGAAACTGGTCTTCGGTTTCTTGACGACCGCGACGTAAGGCACGCATGGTCACCTGGTCTGTACCTGGAGCACGTCCCAAACCAAGTTCAACACGATTTGGGTAAAGGGTGGCTAAAGTACCAAATTGCTCTGCAACCACCAAAGGAGCGTGGTTTGGTAACATGATACCGCCGGAACCTACCTTTAAAGTTTCGGTATTGGCAAGGATATAGCCCAGTAACACGGCAGTTGCCGAGCTGGCGATTCCATCCATATTATGATGTTCTGCCAGCCACAGACGTGTGTAGCCCAATTGTTCGGCTTTTTGCGCCAGTGCTAAAGCATGATGTAATGAAAATTGAATGCTTTTATCATCACGGACGGGTGCAAGTTCAAGAATTGAAAATTGGGTGTCTTTTAATGAACGCATTTGTTTTCTCTAAGATCAAGGCTAAGAAAAGCATACGCTGCCTGCTTGAACTTGTATATCGTTTTTTTTCGATATATTGCCATTCTCAGTATGAATTAAGTAATTAGGCTACTTAAATAAAAAAAGCACCCGTAGGTGCT
>NZ_DJDC01000182.1:10505-10866 GCF_002430855.1 Acinetobacter sp. UBA5934
AAAAGCACCCGTAGGTGCTTTAGATTGAATCTTTAGAATTAACGACGTTTATTCCAGCCTAAATGACGGCCATTGTCGTGACGGTCGTTGTAGTGGTAGCTATTATAACGACGGTCATAGCGGTCATTATAGCGACGCTCATCACGATCGTATCGATCATCATAACGGCGGTCTTCACTTACTTTTTTACCCAAGATTGCACCACCGGCAGAACCTAAGCCCGCGCCAATATAACCACCGTTAGTACCACCCATATTTTTACCTACGGTATAACCGCCAGCACCACCCAAAGCTCCACCAATCACTGCACCAGTACGGTCACGTTTATTGGCAGCAACTCCAGCACCTGCACCGCCACCAA
>NZ_DJDC01000030.1:0-18315 GCF_002430855.1 Acinetobacter sp. UBA5934
TTTATGGTTTTTTATTTTATGAATCCGCATTTTTTTATATTTAAAATATAATTTTAAATAACATTCATATCTCTCAATTAACAAAAAGTAGTATTTTATTTTCTTCCGTTAAAAAAATAATTTCAGATATTGTTCTGTTCGCTTGCTTTGAAAAGCCTTGTTATTATTTATTTTTCTTGCGTCGAAATAAGGTCATGCTTTATTCCTTTGCGTCAAAAAAATAATTTCACTTGTTGTTCTATTTTCTTGCTTTGAAAAGCCCTATTGTTATTTATTTCTCTTGCGTCGAAATAAAACAGTGTTTTATTTCTCCTCATGTCCTTAACTGATATTTCCCTGACCTTATCTGCACTTATCGCCAATTTTTAAAAACGTAATATAAGAATCAAGTAAAACAAAAGTGAATTTAGCAATTCCTTTGCTGAATAGGAGTAGAGCATCATGAATGCAAAGGTCAATATTAGTAATCGTGCTGGTGCAAGTTTTCCAGTTCGCCGGATGAATTTTGATTTCGACAATGTTCCTGAATATTGGATGAATGGTTCAGCAGGCTTGACTCATTTTATGACTGCACTTTCTGCATTATTTCCTGCGGGCGAAAAGTTTTTTATTGACAGTGTACGTGCAGTGCGTCAGCACCCTGCCATTAAGCACAATGAAGCATTACAAAAGGAAATTTCTGCCTTTATTGGGCAAGAAGCCATGCATACCCATGAGCATGTCGGCTTTAATGCATTCGCGCAAAAGTATGGGCATGATGTCGATACTTTAGATCGTTATACTGATCAAGTGATTCAGACCACACGTAAATTTATGGCCAAATTGGCTAAGCCTATAGGGATCACCCAAGAAATGGTCGATTTAACGGCCACTACAGCCCTTGAGCATTTCACTGCAACCATTGCCTCACAGCTTTTAACCAATTCCTACATCCAAGAACTCATGACCAATGAAACCATGAAAAATATGTGGATGTGGCATGCCATTGAGGAAAATGAACATAAAGCTGTGGCATACGATGTTTTTGAAGGCGTCTTTGGAAAAGGCTTAAAATCATATGCACTGCGTACATCTTCACTGGTGATCGCGATGGCGACCTTGTTTGTAGTGCAAAGCTATTTCCTTGCCCGTTTGTTAAAACAGGATCAGCAACTTAACTTTGAATCATTAAAGTCCATTTATACCTATGCCTATAGTCCAT
Source organism: Acinetobacter sp. UBA5934 (assembly GCF_002430855.1). NCBI lineage: Bacteria > Pseudomonadati > Pseudomonadota > Gammaproteobacteria > Moraxellales > Moraxellaceae > Acinetobacter > Acinetobacter sp. UBA5934. The sequence goes on from NZ_DJDC01000030.1 coordinate 1,202, forward strand.
CTAAAGGTGTGATTACAGGTATGGGTAAAGAAATGCTGATGTACTTTAAACCCGGATTCCATCCGAATGACTTGGATACGCACCGCTTGCTTGAAAAGTGGAAAGCCAAATTAGGTCTTTAAGCCCAAAGATTATAGAGCGATTGTTATCGCTCTTTTTTTTACTCGATTTTTGTCGCAAAGTTTTTATAATGCGAGGGTTAATTCTATATAAGATGAACGAAGATGATTCGTTTGATGCAAGCTGCAGATGTATCCACGGTAGCTAAAATTGAAAGATTGGTACAAAGCCATCCCTGGACAATTAAACAGTTTGAAGAAGCTGTCAGTAGTTATCAGAGTACAGTGATTGAGCAAGATGGTCAGGTGGTTGGATTTTGTATTTTACAACCTGTGCTGGATGAAGCGAATTTACTGTTAATGGCAATTGATCCAAGCCAGCAGGGTAAAGGACTAGGTTTTGAGCTTTTAGATGCATCGGTAGCGATGCTGAAAAACAATCCAGTACAGATTTTTCTTGAGGTTCGCGAATCCAATATTCCAGCCATCAAGCTGTATGAAAAATCAGATTTTCATCAAATTGATTTACGTAAAAATTATTATCCAAATCCAGATGGATCAAAAGAGCATGCCATTATTATGGTCAAAGCATGCACCGATGATTTTGCGAGCCTGTTTAAATAAGCTTGGGTTTTAATGAACTACAGACATTATTTGATGATTGGATTGTTCCAGCCAGAGGGTAATGTCGTCATCAGGGAATTGCCCAATTGGTGAATTTCTTCCGGGCTCAACAAGCTGTTTAAGCGTCGCCATTGTCCATCAATTAACAGCTCCAAAGGCACATATTGGGATTTGTAGTTCATTTTATCCGAGTGCGGCACCCAATAACCAAGATAGACATACGGTAAACCCAAAGCTTTGGTATGTTCAATTTGCTTAAGAATGGCAAAAACACCCAGTGAGCGACGGCTTTCATCAGGATCAAAGAAAGTATAGACCGCAGAAACCCCATCATCTAGCGGATCGCAGCTGGAAACAGCCAGCAGTTGGTCATCTTTCCAGAATTCGAGAAAGAAACTGTCTGTACAGCTATGCACTAAAAATTTTTCGAATTGGTCCAGACTCGGCGGGAACATATCACCGTCGGCATGACGTTCAAAGATATAGCGCTCATAGAGTTGATAGTGAATATTGGTTGCATCAGCGGTGCGGGTAATTTTAACGGTCAGATCCTGATTGCGTTTCCATGCTTTTTTTTGTGCATGATTCATTTGAAATTCGGACACAGGGACACGGCAAGATAAACATTGACGACAAAGGTGGCATTCAGGACGATAGACAAAATCGCCACTGCGACGAAACCCCAGACGTGAAAGTTCAGACAGGCTGACCACATCAATGCGATGGGCAGGATCTAAAAACACCATTCGTGCTGATTTATGTTCCAGATAACTACAGCTATGCGGTGGCGTAATGTAATACTGTAAATCATTGAGCAGGGACTTTGGGTGATACGAGTTCATGGCAAGATCCCTCTTGTATTTTTCATTCAATTAATTTTGCGTTTTGCGCTATTGTTTTACTTGAAAATACACCCTCTTGATATTTTTTCCAATCGATTGCGGGCTGTTTTACAACATCTTGTAACGAATTAAGGTATGCCTGGCGAGAAAGTGTACAGGCACCCAAGCTTAAAAGATGATCATTGACCAATTGACAGTCAATCCAGGGCAGATTATTTTCCCGACCAATCAGCATTAAGGTATAAAACGCCATTTTTGAGACATCGGTTTGCGTACTAAACATGGATTCACCAAAACAGCCATGTCCAATAGTGACCCCATATAAACCGCCAACCACTCTATTTTCATCCCATACCTCAATACTATAGCCATAGCCGGCTTCAAATAGCTCGCAGTATCCCTCAATAATGTCTTCTGAAATCCAGGTGTCGTCCGCATAGCTGCGCGGTAAAGAACAAGAACGGATGACGCGTTCAAAAGCCTGATTAACCGTGATTTGATAATCAAACTTTTTCATATTGCGAATTAAGGATTTACTGGGATGATAATCTTGCGGGCGGATAATGCAGCGTGGTTCAGGGCTCCACCAGCAGATCGGTTCACCCTCACTAAACCATGGAAATAAACCATAGGTATAGGCTTCAAATAAGGTCGCAGGGGAGAGGTCAGCACCTATGCAAATCAACCCCTGGCCATCAGGATCAGCTTCGATGGGATCGGGGAAAATGAATTCTGAAGGTGCCAATGGATGCATGGGATTTAGCCTGAACGAGAGAAACAACTAACGATAATAGTTTATGATTTTTATCATACAAAAAAAAACCGCCCCAAGAGGACGGTTTTTTTTGTTTAGTGAATGGATTTATTCCAATCATTCACCTAAAGCATCAAGATATTTTTCAGCATCGAGGGCTGCCATACAGCCTGAACCTGCTGAAGTAATCGCTTGACGGTAAACGCTGTCAGCAATATCACCGGCTGCAAATACACCTGCAACAGAAGCAGCAGTGGCATTACCTGCAGTACCGCTGTGTACCTGAATATAACCGTCACGCAGATTCAATTGACCTTCAAACATGCTGCTATTCGGTTTATGACCGATTGCAACAAATAGGCCTGTTACATCAACATCTTGTTTTGAGCCATCTTGGGTGGATTTAAGACGAACGGCGGTTACACCGGTATTGTCACCCAACACTTCTTCAACCTGATGGTTCCAGATAATACTGATTTTGCCTTCTTTTTCTTTAGCAAAAAGATGATCTTGCAGAATTTTCTCGGAACGTAAAGAATCGCGGCGGTGAACCAGAGTCACATGTGAAGCAATATTGGATAAGTAAAGTGCTTCTTCTACCGCAGTGTTACCACCACCGACCACCATAACTTTCTGGTTTTTATAGAAGAAACCATCACAGGTTGCACATGCGCTGACGCCTTGGCCCATAAATGCAGCTTCGGATTCAAGACCTAAGTACTGAGCTGTTGCACCGGTTGCAATGATTAAGGCATCACAGGTGAACTCTTCCATATCGCCTTTTAAAACGAATGGACGAACGCTTAAATCAACTTCGTTGATATAGTCATAGACAATTTCGGTGCCAAAACGTTCAGCATGCGCTTGCATACGTTCCATCAGGGCAGGGCCGGTTAGACCTTCCGGATCACCAGGCCAGTTATCAACTTCAGTAGTTGTGGTCAATTGACCACCGAGTTGTAAGCCGGCAATCAGTGTTGGCTTCAAGTTGGCACGTGCAGCATATACAGCTGCGCTATAACCAGCAGGGCCTGAACCTAGAATAATCAAGCGTGAGTGACGAGCGCTCATTCGCAGCATCCTTTTTTTATTTAGAAATTTGTGGAATTATACGTGAAACTCTATAACAGTTGTGTGCGTTCGATGTCGATATTATTGATCATTCAAATCGATTTGAGCTATATACAACAACAGCGCTGTGCTAGATACTCAATCTGGCGGATTTGCTAGCAGCAGCCACTACATAATATTGCATCTTTTTTCTTGGAACAGGTGCATAATACCGAGTTTATTGTGAAACTATTTTGTCTTAGTTTCTTACAAAAAACATGAATGAAAAATTGGTAACAGGACAGTATATGACTGCGGTGTCGAGTGTTTATGCACAGCGCTTAATAAAGACATTATTTTTAGTCTCTTTTGGAATTTATTTATTCCTTGCAACAGTGACCTATACGCCTTTTGATCCGGGCTGGATGCATATTTCCAGTGATACCCAGCAGGTTTCGAATGCCAGCGGGGTGGCCGGTGCGTGGATTGCAGATTTACTGTTCGGTTTTTTAGGCTGGGCGAGTTTACTCATTCCTGTCTTTTTATTCGTTGAGGCGATTCAGGTCTGGTGGCCGTATAGCTTCTTGAATAAACCTTTTCGCTATGCTGCACAGTTTTTTATTTTACTCGCGACAGCAAGTTTGTTGTATCTGTACTGGCAGGTGCCGGCCGATACCCTGGACAATTCGTCGGGCGGTATCATTGGCTATGAGCTGGGGCAAAGTCTTTCACAGATTTTAACCATTTATGGTGCGACCATTTTCCTGCTGTTGTTCTGGTTTGTGTTATTCACTTTTGCGTTTGGTGTGAAGTGGAATAAAACCTGGGATACCCTCAGAGCGACACCTGCCTATTTACAAGACTTATTTTATAAAAATGTGCCAGAAGCCGAGTCTGCATTTGATCGAACCAATCCTGAAGTCAAAAAATCATTTGTAAATAGCAAATTAAAACCGGCCCCAGAAAAAGTAACGCCAGTAGCGGAACATAAGGAAGTTGAACTGTCGCCTATAGTTCGTGACCTGGCAGCAGAGCGCCTGTTCAATGATATGGTGGAAAAAGAACAGTTTGCGCAGCAACAGCTGATCGATGATCAAGACGAGGCAGAATTTGAACAGGTTTTAGAAAAAGCTCATCGTCTGGAACAGAATACCCAGCGTGTCGTAGCAACCGGTGAAGTCTGGCGTGCATTACATTCAGATGAGAACCAAAATCATAATCAAGATATTGATGCGTTGCTCAAAGCGGCTGAAGAATCTGAACTGCATACACCGCACGAGCATTTTCAAGCATTTGTTGATGAACAACCTACAGCAACAATTTCCCAGACCTCGAAACAAAATCTGGACTGGGATGATGATGAAATCTTTGATGAGCTGCTTGCCGCTGTGCCGAGCGGGAAAACTGCAACAGATGTGCATACTCCATTTAATCCGGTGAATTCAGAATCATCTGCACCATCAGCAGCAGCTATCCCTGAAGAAAAAATTGTGCCTGCATCTGCGAGCATGGCTGCATCGCCCGTATTGAATCATAGTACGCCTAAAAATACGGCATTGGATGACGAGTTTGATGAGCTGGATGATTTGCTGGTAGATGATTTACCGCTAGATCATCTTGAGCCAGCGACTCCTGTGGCACGTACCACAAGTAATTATGCCCAGTCCTCAGCATTTGTACGCGCAGAAATTAATACCCAGATTCAGCAAAAGCCAAAAATTTCTGAAGATGAAAAGGCATTGATTGCTTCAAATAAAGATGTGTTTCGTGAAGTCTGGCAGGAAACGGCGGGCAAACCGGTAGTTGAAGCCGAGCTTACAGAAGATGATTTTGACTTTGATGCACCTTTAACCGATGCCATGGGTCGTCCGATGTCACGTGCCATGCAAGTGGCACAAAAACGTCGTGACTTACCTACTTTGCCGGGTCTGGAACTGCTGGATAAAGTTGATCCAAATAAGAAAGTTAATTTTACTGCTGAACAGCTGGCGCGATTATCCGAGTTACTTGAAATTAAGCTGCAAGAGTTTAATGTCAAGGCACAAGTGGTTGAAGCTCAGCCGGGACCAGTGGTGACGCGTTTTGAGCTGGATTTGGCGCCGGGTGTTAAGGCTTCTAAAGTAACCAATATTTCACGCGACTTGGCGCGTTCGATGTCGATGGCATCGGTACGTGTGGTTGAAGTGATTCCGGGCAAGCCTTATATCGGCATTGAAGTACCGAATAGTACTCGTGAGATGGTGCGTCTGATCGAGTTATTGACTATTCCTGCCTTTACCGACCCAAATAGCATTCTTTCGATGGCCATGGGTAAAGATATTTCGGGTAATCCGGTGATTGCTGACTTGGGTAAAGCCCCGCATATGCTGGTGGCAGGAACCACCGGTTCAGGTAAATCGGTCGCAGTGAACTCGATGATTTTATCGATGCTGCTGAAATATACGCCAGATCAGTTACGCTTAATTTTAATTGACCCGAAACAGCTGGAATTGGCCAACTATAACGATATTCCACATTTGCTTACGCCAGTCGTAACGGACATGAAAGATGCCGTGAATGCCCTAAACTGGTGTGTCAATGAAATGGAACGTCGCTATAAGCTGATGTCTTATCTGAAAATCCGTAAATTGAGTGACTATAATCGCAAGGTCGAAGAAGCGATTGCCAATGGTGAAGACTTAATTGATCCAACCTGGAAAGCAAGTGACTCGGTGGTAGGAGAGCGTGCACCACGTTTAACCCCATTACCGTCTATCGTAATTGTTGCCGACGAATTTGCCGACATGATTATGCAAGTGGGTAAAAAAGCCGAAGAAATGATTACCCGTTTAGCACAAAAATCACGTGCTGCCGGTATTCACTTGCTGCTTGCAACTCAGCGTCCATCAGTCGATGTGATCACCGGTTTGATTAAAGCCAATATTCCGACCCGTGTGGCTTTGCGAGTGAACAGTAAAATTGACTCGCGGACCATTCTGGATGCCGGCGGGGCAGAAGATCTGTTAGGTCATGGTGATATGTTGTTCCTTGGCCCTGGCAAGATTGAACCGGAACGTGTGCACGGTGCATTTATTTCCGATGATGAAGTAAACAATATTTGTGATGCCTGGCGTGAGCGTGGTGAACCGAACTATGTGGACGAAATTCTGACCCCGTATGATGAAGAGCCGACTTCGCGTGGCTTTGAAGATGGTGATGGTGGTTCGGATCGTGATGCACTCTATGATCAATGCGTATCTTTTGTGCTGGAAACCCGCAAGGCATCGACTTCATCGTTACAGCGTAAATTCAGTTTAGGTTATAACCGTGCTGCACGGATCATTGATCAGATGGAAGAAAATGGCATTGTCAGCAGCATGGGTGCCAATGGCAAGCGAGATATTCTGGTTTAATACCCGATTTGAAAAAGCCTGCTCAATGCAGGCTTTTTTATTTGTGGAAATAAAACATGTCTTGTGCAAGTTCAATCAAGGCTTTTGTGGCAGGGCTCATAAATTTCTTGTTCGCTACAGCCAGCCCAATATGGCGCTGGGTATTGGGCGTGAGTGGCCTTTTGACGACATTGGGGTGTAACGCCAGCAGTTCGGGAGTAATGGCCATATCCGCGACTATAGATACGCCTTCGTTGATATTCACCATATTTAAAATGGTCAGTAGTTGTGACAATTGGTATTTAATGGTGGGTTGAATTTGATGCAGTTTAAATAGCAATTCCACATGCGTTTGGCTACCGGCCTTGGTTAAAATAAAGGGATAATTCACCAATTCTGCAATGCTTACTTCGGTTTTGCTGGCAATCGGATAACTCTTGGGGATAAGGGCAACAAAAATATCCTGTATAACCGGGAAGGTATCCAGCTCTGGTCGTGGTAAGACCGCAAAACCGACATCGATCTGTTTGGCCAAAATCCACTGTGAAACTTGCTCATCGGTGCCTTCATCTACATAAATTTCAATATTCGGGTAGCGTTGCCGGTAGGCAGTCAATATTTCCGGTAATAGATGGATGGATGCGGAAGCACCAAAAGAACCAATCCTTAACGTACCTTGATGCACCCCATGTGCTGCCGCCGCTTCCTGCTGCATATTTTGTGCAGTATTTAAAATATTTTGTGCATGCAGCAGCAACTGTGCGCCAATTGTGGTCAGTTCAATTTTGTGCTGATCACGTGAAAATAAGCACACCTTCCAATGCTGTTCCAGACTTTTTAGCGCGTGTGACACTGCTGACTGGGTAATGCCGAGCTGTTTTGCGGTTAGGGTAAAGCTCTGGTTTTCTGCGACCAGAATAAAAATTTCAAGCTGGCTAAAGGTCATGAGGTGTATGAGTAAAAACTCATTTTATGATGAGACTGAATGAGGATTATATTATCAGCCTGATGAAAGTTAAAGTGCAGTCCAGCTGCTGAAAATAGATAGTTATGAATATACTGATCGCCTTATTTCCTCTCATTATCATGATTGCCATGGGGTATTTACTTAAACATTATCAATATCTAGCAACAGATTTTTGGGTAGGTGCAGAGAAATTTAACTACTTTATTTTATTCCCTACACTTTTATTTACCAATCTGGCCTATGTCGAGTTGGATTTGGATGCGGTCAAGTGGGTCTTGGCGGCCTTATTTATCATCATTATTATTGTCAGTCTGTTGCTATGGTCATTTAAATTATGGCGTTACATTCCTGCGGCACGCTTCGGCGTTTATATGCAAAGCCATATTCGTTTTAATACCTATATTGGCTTGTCATTAATGGCACCTTTATTTGGTCCCAAAGGCGTACAGTTATTTGCCATGATCATGGTGGTCTCCATTCCCTTAGTAAATATTATCTCTGTATTGTCTTTCTCACAGGGACAAGGCGTGTCTTTTAAGAATACGCTGCTCTCAGTATTTAAAAATCCATTAATTTTAGGTTGTGTGGTAGGCATGCTGTTTAATTTAAGTGGATTAAAACTTTTTGTTGGGATCGAAAATGCATTGAAATTATTGGCTGCAATGAGTTTGCCTTTGGGCTTGATTTGCGTGGGTGCCGGCTTGCAGTTTTCCGCTTTAGGCCGCTCTTTATCTCGTTTGGCGATCAATACCGTAGGACGTCTGCTGCTGATTCCTCTTTTTGCCTACGCCATTTGCAGTCTAATGCGCTTAAATCAGCTAGAAACGGCAGTATTGGTGGTATTTTTTGCCTTACCAACAGCAACTGCATCTTATATTTTGACCAAGTTTTGTCAGGGAGACAGTGAACTCATGGCAGGGGTGATCAGCCTGCAAACGTTATGCTTTGCCTTAAGCTTTCCTATGCTAATGTGGCTGTTGTTCTAGTTTAGATCCAAAAAATAAAAAGCCTGCAACAAGCAGGCCTTTTATCGAAATGTGGAAATTATGCAAACTTGGCAAGAACTTCCAGGAAGCCTTCGCTTTGACGTGGATATTGAGCAATCACGTCATGAATGCGTTGACCTTCAGGATTGGTGGCATTGATATCACGGCCATCAGCAATGAATTGAGTCAATAAACGTTCATAATCATTTGGACGCATGTGCTTGAACGCATGATAAAGCACGTGAAAATCGGCATTCACGCCTGCAGGAGGAAGCTGGGTTAAATAGGCAAATACACGCTCATCTGACCATTCTTCATTGAACGTTGCTGGCTGAGATAATGCCATCGCAAACTCCTTGGTATACGGATTAAAAAGGCAAAAATATGGAGCATTAGAGAAATCGGTTTTGCTTGACCCTGCCAACTTGAAGCACAGCTTCTCGTCTTGCAGCTGGGCAAAGTAGTACCTAAATCGTTCAGGCACTTCGAAGCACAGCTTCTCGTCTTGCGCCTGAACAAAGCAGTGCTTTGTTCAGGCTCATATTTTGCCTTGATTCAATTTGCTTGACTAATCAGAATTCAGATTATCGCTCTTCAGGCAAATTGATATTCATTTCTAACATTTCAATGTTGGCTTCAGAACGCACCGACATTTGAATATGCTGTTCATCCACACCACGAACATAGCGATTGACCACCTGCATGATTTCTTTCTTCATGAGGTCAATCTTTTCCTGACTTAAGCGTTTGCCTAAACCCTGTTCAGAAGCAACAATAACTTTTAAGCGATCTTTAGCAGTTTGTGCGCTCGAAGGTTTATCATCGTTGCTGAATAATTTACTCCAGAATCCTGCCATGTCTTACGCTCCAAATAGTCTTGCTAACCAACCTTTAGGTTTGACTTCGATGTGACGGTAAGCGCGTTCTTCACCCAGGAAGCGTGCTACCAGGTCATCATAAGCCTGACCAGCTGCATCTTCAGTAAACAGAATTACAGGTTTACCTTCGTTTGATGCTTGAAGTACGCTCTTACATTCAGGAATAACGCCCAGTGTAGGTACACGTAAGATATCTTTAGAAATATCGTCAATCGTTAACATTTCTTGTTTATCGGCACGTTCAGGGTTGAAGCGTGTAATACAAAGATGTTTACGGATACGGCCTTCGTTCTGTTCTACTTTTTTGGTTTTGCTGTCCAGCATACCAATAATGCGGTCAGAGTCACGTACAGATGAAATTTCAGGGTTGGTGACAATGATTGCTTCATCTGCATGGTACATTGCCATGATTGCGCCGCGCTCGATACCGGCAGGCGAATCACAAATAATGTAGTCAAATTCTTGAGAAAGTTCATCCATAACACGTGCAACACCTTCATCGGTCAAGGCATCCTTATCACGGGTTTGTGAAGCAGGCAAAATGTATAAATTTTCAATATCTTTGTCACGAATTAACGCTTGTTGAAGGCGTGCTTCGTTATTTAAAACATTCACAAAATCATAAACAACGCGACGTTCACAACCCATAATTAAATCTAGGTTACGTAAACCTACGTCAAAATCGATGACAACAGTTTTGTGACCACGAAGGGCTAAACCTGTTGCAAAAGATGCACTTGTTGTAGTTTTACCTACACCACCTTTGCCTGATGTTACGACAACAATTTTCGCCACCGAATCCACTCCTGTTATGGTTCAAACCCCTTTTTTAAATCTGGGGCTTTTGGTGTTTATTTATACATTAAAATTCGAGAACTTCAAATACAAGTTCTTGATGATCATTCAAGTAAATATGGACAGATTTTTTCAGGACATGCTGCGGAATGTCATCTGCCACGCAATATGTACCTGCAATTGATACCAGTTCTGCTTCCAGGGAATGGCAGAAAATACGTCCTGCGCTGTTCCCGCCTGCGCCGGCGATGACTCTACCACGTGCGCTACCATAAATATGTATATTTCCTGAAGCAATGACTTCAGAGCCGCTGTTAATACCCGCATTGAGAATAATATCGCCATGATCCTGGACCAGACACTGACCCGTACGCAAAATTTCATCATGATAAGATGTCACATGGCTGATGACACGAGCGGGTTTGGCTGCCACTTCTGCAGCATCTTGGGTTTGAGCAGGTTCAATTTCGGCTTCAACCACTTGTTCTTTTGTGGCTTTAATCCGTTGTAGAGGTCTGTTGTCTGCAGGCAGAATAGGAAACTGAATGGCGCGGGCTTCATCGGAAAGAATGCCGTCAATCACACCCATTGGCTGTAAGTCCAGGCTGATCAATAACTGAATCAGTGCAATCAATTCCTGTTCTACCGTGCTGTCTATAATCACCAGCGTGCCATGAGAAGCAGTTTCTTGAAGCATTTGAGTCAATTGCTGGCGGATTGCATTGTGATCTTTGGTGTCAAAAGTTAATCGGGTAAAATTAACCATTCTGCCTGTAATCCGTATATCAGCCATAATTATTCCTTAAGACTTCTGACTCATTCATTTTATGTCGAAGTGATGTTGTAAATAGAGCAAATGCTAGAACAAATTGCAGCTTTTCTCTAGCCACGTTTTCAATATTTTTAATCTCATGATCATTCTTTGACTTGATCATGCTGTTCCAGGATTTGTTGCCATTGTTTTATTTTCACTTGCTGGCGAACCGCTTCTAAACTTTCAAAAACAGCCGATTCCACCAGTTTTTCCACATGGGTATTATTTTCAAATTGTATTTGGCTGATTTTATTCGAAATTTCTAAATATGCCAGGTTTTTTTCATTTTTATGACCATATGCAAAAGGTTCAATCAGTCCCAGCGTGATGTTTTCTCCCAAACGTTGTCCGATGCTTTGGATCTGTTGCTCGATGCGTCCTCCCACAATGGGAATCAAACGCAGTAACTGGGTCAGTTCAGGTGTATCTTCAATGGCTTGATTGACGATGTCGCCAACATTTTCCGCAATCATGATTTTTTGTGCTTGCAGCTCTTTACCTAAAGATTCCTGTAAAATATCTGCCAAGGCAATGGCAAACATGTCGCGGTGATGGGCAACCAGATCCTCAATCAGCTTTTTATGGGTGGTACTGGTAGAGAGTTCACGTTTTATGCTGTCTAAAACTGTAATCACGATACGGCTGGTCAGTTCTTCTAGCAGCATATGGTAATAAAAGTTAGCCCGCTGATACCAAGCGTCCGGAATAACTTTATAACCATGTTGATACAGATTGTAGGCGATGGAACCGGCACGTAATAAACGTAAAAAACGCAGCTGCGGAATAATCGATAAAATTTCATACCAATGAATAAACGGGAAAAAAAACCAGCGCTTATGGTGTTGCCCGATAATTGCAATTACCCAGCGGACCAGCAGTTCAATCACCAGAAAACTGGTAAACCAGCTTTCGGTAATGACAACCCATGGGCGTAATGTGGTGCGGTAAAATTGCAATAACTCAGGAAGATGAACGAAGTTAAACAGCCAGCCACCAAAATCACTCATCAGGATGGCATTGGCACTTAAGCAGAACAGGTTGATGATAATCAGAATCATCATAAAAATGTCATAGCCAAGTGCGACTTTCCATCCCCAGGTGCCTTTTTTGACAAAAGAAAAGGTTGGAGGTGTAATCTGGTCGTCTTGCTTCATCTTCTTCCTTTAATACAATTTATGCTTTTGCAGCCAAGTCTTGCTTCATACGTTCAATCAGTTGATCTTTCTCAGTCCATAATTCATGAACCCATTGCTGAAAACGTTTACGGTATTCAGCATCATCTTCATAATTACCGCCTAATACCCAGTCCGGAATATCAATTTTACGCAAATTTACCGCAATGCGATTGACTTCACCTAACCAGAAATCGCCATAACCCGGCGCACCATCTGGATAAACAATGGTCATGTCGACCAGCGCATCAATTTTGTCGCCTAAAATATTAAGCGCCAAGGCTAAGCCGCCGGCTTTAGGCTTCAGCAAATGTTTGTAGGGCGATTGCTGCTGCGCATGTTTCTCAGGCGTAAAGCGGGTACCTTCCAAATAGTTCAATAAGGTAAAAGGCTGGCTTAATAACTGCTCACAGGCTTTACGTGATTCTTCCATATCACGAGTTTTAAGTTCAGGATTTTTCGCAATCTGTTCCTTGCTATGACGTTTCATCATCGGGAAACCTAAGATTTTAAAGGCTTGTCCCACAAAAGGAATAAAGATCAGTTCCCATTTGGTAAAGAAACGGGTGAGGGGCATGCGGGTTAAGCCAAAGTATTGATTGACCGTAGTGTCTACCCAGCTTTGATGGTTGCAGGTCATCAGATAACGGCCCTGCATGCTCAGATCTAGATCGTCATCAATCGTGATATCCCATTTTAAATGTGGTAGCACATGATCAATCAGCCAATTGTTAACGCCTAGCCAACTGTTGGTAATCTGAATGTTGGTTTCATCTACTTTACGTGATTTTTTAACCAGTTTAGTTAATCCCAATGCGAGTACAGGTGGGCCATGAAAAAAAGTACTTCCAGTAATCACTGACCCGACAGTAAGTCCGCGAGATATTTTTTTTAATATCGGTTGCTTGGTATTTTGAGATGACATATAAAAAATGGCCCTAAAAGAAAATCATCGAATGTTTTTATTCGGTATTCAATATAATTGTAGAATTTAAAATAAAAAAGCCTATTCATACAAGTATGAAGAAATTGTGCTGAAGTTATTCTTGACACTCGCGTGAAATATTACAAAATGTAATTAATGGATGGATTATTTACAAAAAATCAATGGTATGCCTATTTTTTTTAATCCATTATTCCAGCATACGATAAAACACAAGAAGGAGGCATGCGATGCGTGCACTAGTAATTTCAGCAGCTGTAGCAGGGGCATTAGTTCTATCAGGTTGTCAAACTGCAGGTAGTACAGGCGGCATAGAATACGATAAAACAGCAATTGGCGCATTAGTGGGTGCAGCTGCTGGCTATGGTATTTCTAAAGGTAGTGCAAATACTAGCGCACAAAATAACCGTGCAGCTGCGATTGGTGCAGTTGTAGGTGGTGCTGCGGGTGTTTATCTGGACAATAAAGAGAAAAAACTTCGTCAACAAATGGCGGGTACTGGTGTAGACGTAAACCGTAATCCAGATGGTTCGGTAGGTCTGGTTATGCCAGGTAGCATTACATTTGATACCAACAAATCAAATATCAAGCCTAACTTCTACACCACTTTGAATAAAGTTGCGCAAACTTTAACTGAAGATAACAAGAGCGGTATTCTTGTAACAGGTTATACAGACAGCACTGGTAATGATTCTATTAACATTCCATTGTCTCAAGCGCGTGCTCAATCAGTAGCAAGCTATTTAGCGTCTAAAGGTGTTTCAACTTCACGTATTAACGCTCAAGGTCAAGGTTCAGCGAACCCAATCGCATCAAATGCGACTGCTGAAGGCCGTGAACAAAACCGTCGTGTAGAAATCAGCATTTACGCAGTTCAATAATTCTTCATGCGTTAATGATGAATTAAAAAAACCACCTTCGGGTGGTTTTTTTATGAATGTCAAATTTGTATTTTAGGTTATGCAAGTCTGGCGCAGATGACTATAATCGAGCTCCAATCAATACGAGGAAATACTATGTCGTCGGCAAGTCAACTCAATGACAAGCAACTTGAAGCCATGAAATACACTCAAGGACCCTTGTTAGTACTTGCAGGGGCAGGTTCAGGTAAAACCTCGGTCATTACTCGAAAAGTCGCACATCTGGTCAAGAATTGCGGTATTCCGGCTTATCGTATTACGGCCATGACTTTTACCAATAAGGCGGCACGTGAGATGAAGGAGCGGGTCGGTAAATTATTGTCTCGTGAAGAAGCCAAAGGATTGTCTGTGTCAACATTCCATACTTTTGGTTTGAATTTGCTGCGGCTGGAACTCAAACATACACCGTTAAAAAATAATTTTTCTATTCTGGATGCCGATGATTGTAAGCGCATCCTGATGGATTTAATGCACCGTGATAATTTGTCCGGTGCAGAAAGTAAAGAACTCATTGCCAAGGCAATGAAAATGATTTCCGACTGGAAAAATGACCTGATTCCACCGGAACAAGCACACACCACCTGTGAAACTGCTGAAGATGTACAGTTTGCGCATTTGTATCAACTTTATGAGCGTAACCTGCGTGCCTATAACGCCGTAGATTTTGATGATCTGATTGTGATGCCTACGCGTTTATTGCAGGAAAATGCCGAGGTTCGGGATAAATGGCAAAATCGTGTACGTTATCTTTTAGTCGACGAATATCAGGATACCAATACGGCGCAGTATATTCTGGTGAAACTGCTGGTCGGCGTAATGGGGCAATTCACTGCGGTAGGTGATGATGACCAGTCTATTTATGCCTGGCGTGGTGCGAAACCAGAAAACATGGCTTTGTTGAAAGAGGATTTTCCGAATTTAAAGGTTATTAAATTAGAGCAAAATTACCGTTCAACCAGCCGTATTTTGAAAGCGGCGAATACGGTTATTGGCAATAATCCGCATATCTTTGATAAAAAACTCTGGTCAGATAAAGGTCATGGCGAAGCAATTCGGGTCATTACCTGCCGTAATGATGATGACGAAGCCGAACGCGTGGTCAAGGACCTGATTACCCATAAGCTGATGAATGGGAAAAACTGGAAAGATTACGCGATTTTATATCGTGGTAATTTCCAGGCACGCATTTTAGAAACCCAGCTGCGTCAAATGCAGATTCCATACAAGCTTTCTGGTGGTCAGTCTTTCTTTGCTCGCGCAGAAATTAAAGACCTCATGAGTTATTTGCGTTTAATTATTAACCCTGAAGATGACAGTGCATTTTTACGGATTATTAATACGCCTAAACGTGCCATCGGTCCGGTGACATTGGAAAAGCTGGGCTTGTTTGCTCAAGAAAATCATTTGTCGTTATTGGCTGCGGCAGGTGATCAGCGCCTGACCATGGTGATTCCTAAAAAAGCCACGACACAATTGGCTGAATTTGCCGATTTTATTAGCAATTTCACCCGTAATCTGCTTGATGATGACGAGCCTGTGCCGATTATCCGCCAGATGATGCATGAAGCCGGCTATATTGATTACATTAAAGAAAATGCAGCCACACCAGCGCAGGAAAAAACCAAGCTGGATAATATTGAAGTGCTGTACAGCAGTATTCAAAGTTTGATCAACCGCGCCGAAGATGTGGATGACAAGAATATTGAAAGTGTAATTCGTAAAATGGTGTTGCTGGATATGCTCGAGCAACAGCAGGAAGAAGAAGATACCGATAAAGTGAATTTGTTGACTTTGCATGCATCGAAAGGTCTGGAATTTCCTTATGTCTATCTGATTGGTCTGGAAGAAGAAATTCTGCCGCATAAAAACTCGATTGCAGCTGAAACCGTGGAAGAAGAACGCCGTTTGATGTACGTGGGTATTACCCGTGCCCGTCAAGGTTTGACTATTACTTTGGCCGAGCAGCGTAAAGCAGGTGGGCAGATGAAACAAATGACACCAAGCCGCTTCCTGGATGAACTACCACAAGATGAACTGGAATGGCTGGGCCGCAAGAAAAAATTGGCAGGCAATATTGATCCAAAACTGCAAGCCCAGCATTATCTTGAAAATTTACGTGCGCTGATCAAGCGTTAATTCACTATTTAAACCATGCAATTAGGAAAACAAATGAAAGTTCAAGTGAAAGTACTCGATACACGTTTAGGCAACGAGTGGCCTATGCCAACTTATGCGACTTCGGGTTCAGCAGGTCTGGACTTGCGTGCCTGTGTGAATGAAGAGACTGTCATTGAACCGGGTCAAACAGTATTGGTGAAAACCGGTTTGGCTATTTATATTGAAGATACCAATTTTGCCGGTTTAATTTTACCGCGCTCAGGTTTAGGACATAAACATGGCATTGTTTTAGGCAATCTGGTGGGCCTGATTGATTCAGATTATCAAGGTGAGTTGATGGTATCGGTGTGGAACCGTAGCCAAACAGCATTTACTTTACAGCCTGGTGAGCGTTTAGCACAGTATGTACTGGTTCCTGTTATTCAGGCCCAATTTGATATTGTGAATGAATTTGAAGCAACTGAACGTGGCGCAGGTGGTTTTGGTCATACCGGTAAAGGCTAAATATTGTTTTAGTTTTAAAATAAACAACCTGATAAACACGTCGCTATATGTGTTTATCAGGTTTTATTTTTACTATAAAAATTATTTTATTTAAAAGATTAATCACATTTATAATAAAATGAATTATTAATAGATATTTCATGTGTTTATCTATAAAGCATTGATTTAGAAGTTTTTTAGTTTAAGTGTTTTGTTTTGTACTATTTTGTATATAGATAGTTGTTAAATCAAAACTATTGATGGGTTTGAATCTTTTGTATCTTATAAAATATTTGTATTTCAACGAAATAAGCTGTTTGTTTAAAAGAATAAAACAC
>NZ_DJDC01000066.1:0-16658 GCF_002430855.1 Acinetobacter sp. UBA5934
TGTGAAAGCGAATAAATTTTGTTTTTTATTTTTTTTATGTGATTTAATGTTTTTAATATAAATTTAAGCTTACTCGGGTTGAAGATAAATAAACATCTTGGGTCAGAGGGCATTAAAGATTATGAGAATATTAATGATCAATATGGGTTTATTTTGTTTATGTTTTCTGAATAATGCTTACGCCACCTCGGATGAATGGAGCCAGCGCTGGAAAGCCTCCAGCAGTCGTTCCAATGAGAATCTGGTTCAGGCCAATCTGATTGAGCTAAAGGATTCTGATTATTATGAGGGCTTGGGCAAGACCACCATCAACAGTACATCGACAAGTTCCATCGGTACGGTAAATACCCCGACCAACAATATCACTATCAGTGGTTCAAACAACGGTGTAGGCATTTCCAATGAATTGCAGAATGATGCTCCGGTCAGTTCAAATACCAATCAAAATAATCCGCGATGCCCTAATTTAAGCACCCAGCCGGGAGCATCGTTATGCTGAATTTCCCGTTAAATAGAAAAACAATATCTGCCCTGGGTAGCACGGTGCTTTTTGGCTATCTGCTAACAGGCTGTACCGGCTTGGCTTCTTCCAACAAGAAGCCGGTTAGCTTGGTGCAGGGTCCTCCGATCACCGATATTTTTACCCCTTTTGATATGGCCTTGTCCTGTTTGAAAGGGCAACTGCGTAATGATGTCAGCTTTTCGGTGGGTGCGATTTTGGACCAGACCGGAAAAGATGTGGTGACCAATGGCGGTAGTGGCAAGATGGTGACCCAAGGCGCGGGAGATATGGTGCAGTCTGCCTTGTTTCAGGCCGGGGTCAGCCTATTGAACCGGCGTGATCCGCGGATTATCGAAAGTGAAGCCAAGTGGGGTATCCGCGATGCAAAACAAATCAAAGCCTCTGATTATTATGTGACTGGCAGTATTAACAGCCTGGATTTTATTCCAGGCGGTGGGCTGGATATGCAGATTGCTGGTGTCGGGCCCAATTACAGTCAGACCCGCATTATGGTTGGTCTGGACTTATCCCTGACCGATACCCGCAGCAGTAAAGTGGTGGCCAATGTTTCACTGCAAAAACAGATTGCCGCGCAGGATTATGGACTCAGTGCAGGCCGGTTTGCAGGCCGAACCTTGTTAAATATTCAAATTGGCAAAGGGGAGCGCGAAGCGACCAATTTTGCCTTACGCCAAATGTTGAATTTGGCCACCTTTGAGCTGCTCAGTCAGGTCGTGCCTCCGGCCGTATTTGAAAGCTGCCGTGCGCAAATACCCGCTGAATTTGGCCGCTTAAATTTAACGCGAAGTTCGGTGGCGCTGTACAAGTACAAGCAGAGTCAGCAGCAGAACAGTATAGATTCAGATCAGACTGTCTCGGAATCAAACAGTACTCATTCCTCCAATGAAAAAAATAAGTCAACTGACTCACCGAATAAAGATACTAAACCGCCCAAACATAAAGAATCCGAAGTGATTGAGAATCCTGAACAGGAGCCTGAAATGAGCAAACAGGAGCTGATTAAATACATCAGCAGGAAGCAGGATTCATCTTCTTCAGACAAGAAAAATGACCAAAAAGACAATAAGGACAATAAAGACAAGGACGATAAAGAACAGGAAAAGAGTTCGATGCTATGGGATGCCAATCCTGAGGTGGTGGAAAACTATTGGTCAAGCACACAACGCGATTAGAAGAGAGATAAAAATGGGCTCGCTCCCATGATCAGAAGAAGTGCTGAGCGAGCAGTACTTCAAAACTCGAAAAGGAAGAACAACTATGAAGAAGACTGTTAAAACAATCGCCTTATCCGTCGCCTTCCTGACCGGTGCCGGCATGGCTAATGCTCAAGATACTGAAGTCGCTGTTGATACAGGTCTGGAAACGGCCTTGGCTACTTTATCTCAGCAGGTCACAAATGGCTCTGCACTTAACCTTGCAGTCAATACCGCTGATATTAATGCAAGTGTCAACACAGAGGGAGGTTTTGATACCGTTAATAATTTTGAAAATACCATAGGAACATCAGCACTGGGTGCGGTAAATACAGGTGATCTCAGCGTAGAGCAAGGTAGCTTGAGTGTTCTAAGTACCGGAACCCTCAGTGCAACGCTTGAAGATCAACAAAGTCAATTGGAGTCGTTGACTGATACCGAAACGGATACCTCTTCAGAGATTGAAAATACGCTCAGTCAAAGCCTGGATGGGGACTTTAATGAGGAGTTGACTCAAACTCTAAGCAATTACAGTGTAGCCAATGTCGCCTTTAACTCCGGCGCTATTGATGCATCTGTCAATACAATCACAGAAGGAACCGAGAATAACATCAACGGTATCAAAACTTCTGCAATCGGTGCTGTAAATACAGGCAGTATTACAGTAACCGTAAAGTAACTTCATTCTTGACATGAACAAGGTCTAACTATTGCCAAATAGTTAGGCTTATTTTTTTTAAATCATTGATTTTAAAATTTAAGTAAGAAGTATGAATTTTTTTGGCATGATACTTAATGGCATTTACCGAGTGCGTTGTTTTTGGTTAATCGCTTCAATTAGCTAAATCAAAACGACTTGAATCTTTGCCTGAAAATGATTCATGACTCGAGTTTCAATGCCAGAGTTGCGGCGCTTTTTGAATGGGAACCCCTATTTTTGGAACATCCAACTTTTTCTTGGAATTACTTTATAAATATTCTTAATCGTGATTGGTTAATTATATTTTTTATAAAAAATAGAGTTTCATCACATTTAAATGAAAGTTCTAATAAAATCAAAGTTTAGCGGTTTATAGAATTAAGAGACTTGGATAAGTTGACTCTTTGTTTATAAAATTCCGTTTTTATTGATATAAAAAATATATTAATAAGATTAAATTTTTAAGGTAAATTTTAATTTTAAAGATTTATGACATAATGATTTCTTACAATTCACAATTCAATAACAAAAGAAAATTTTTTATATAAAACAAATAAATAAATTTTTAATAAAAATGAAAAATATGTGAAAGCGAATAAATTTTGCTTTTTATTTTTTTTATATGATTTAATATTTTTAATATAAATTAAACCTTACTAAATAAAAAATAAATAAACATCCTGCTTCAAAGGACGGGTAATGATTATGAAAATATTAGTGATCAATGTGGGTTTATTTTTTGTGTGTGGGCTAAGCAATGCTTATGCCACCTCGGATGAATGGAGTCAGCGCTGGAAATCATCAAGTAGCCGTTCCAATGAAAATCTGGTCCAGGCCAACCTGATTGAGCTCAAGGATTCTGATTATTATTCTGGACTAGGCAAGACCACCATCAACAGCACCTCCACAAGTTCCATTGGTACAGTGAATTCAGCTACGAGCAATGTGAACATAAATGGTTCAAATAATGGCGTAGATATTTCCAATGACACTGTAAATGATGGGGCGGTAAATTCGACCACCACTCAAAATAATCAGCAATGTCCTAATTTAAGCACCCAGCCGGGAGCATCGTTATGCTGAATTTCCCATTAAATAACAGAAAACTATTTTCTTTGAGTGCTGTAATTGTTTTAAGTCAACTTTTGAGCAGTTGTACTGGTATGGCGATTTCCAACAAGAAACCGGTTAGTCTGGTGCAAGGACCGCCGATCACCGATATTTTCACCCCTTTTGATATGGCCTTGTCCTGTTTGAAAGGGCAACTGCGTAATGATGTCAGTTTTTCGGTGGGTGCAATTCTGGACCAGACCGGAAAAGATGTGGTGACCAATGGTGGTAGCGGCAAAATGGTGACCCAAGGCGCGGGGGATATGGTGCAGTCTGCCTTGTTTCAGGCTGGAGTCAGTCTATTGAACCGGCGTGATCCGCGAATTATTGAAAGTGAAGCCAAGTGGGGGATTCGTGATCCGCGACAAATCAAAGCCTCTGATTATTATGTGACCGGAAGTATTAACAGTCTGGACTTTATTCCAGGCGGTGGTGTAGATATGCAGATCGGCGGAGTTGGACCCAATTACAGCCAGACCCGCATTATGGTCGGTCTGGATTTATCCTTGACCGATACCCGCAGCAGTAAAGTAGTGGCCAATGTTTCCCTGCAAAAACAGATTGCTGCACAGGATTATGGCCTGAGTGCAGGCCGATTTGCAGGGCACACTTTATTGAACATTCAGATTGGCAAAGGAGAGCGCGAAGCGACCAATTTTGCCTTGCGCCAAATGTTGAATCTGGCCACCTTTGAGTTGCTCAGTCAAGTGATCCCGCCCGCAACATTTGAAAATTGTCGTGCGCAAATCCCGCCAGAGTTTGGCCAATTGAGTCTAACGCGTAGTTCGGTTGCGCTGTATAAGTACAAGCAAAACCAAAGTCAAAACAATGCAAACTCTCCGAGCGTTATTTTGGAATCATCTTCAGATAATGGCCATTCCTCCGATGAGAAGAATAAATCGACCAACTCACCCAATAAAGACATCCAGCCGCCTAAGAAAAAAGAATCCGAGATGATTCAAAATCCTGAACAGGAGCCTGAAATGAGTAAACAGGACCTGATTAAATACATCAGCAGAAAGCAGGGTGCATCTTCTCCAGGCAAGGTAAATAAAGAGAAAAACAGTAAAGACCAGGAAAATAATCACAAAGAAGAGGAAAAAACTTCAATGCTGGGAGATGCCAATCCTGAGGTTGTGGAAAACTACTGGTCAAGCACACAGCGCGATTAAAAATATATAAAAATGGGCTCGCTCCCATTATAAAAAGAAGTATTTAGCGAGAAGTACTTCAAAACTTAAAAAAAGGAAAATAACCATGAATAAGACTATCAAAACCATTGCCTTATCCGTTGCCTTCCTGTCTGGAGCAGCCATGGCAAATGCTCAAGAGGTCACTGTAAATACTGGTTTACAATCAACCCTGGCTGTTTTAGCCAATCAGGCTGCAAATGGTACGGCGCTTAACCTTGCCATTAATACCAATAATATTGATGCAACCGTTAACACAGCGGGGCGTTATAATGAACTTGAGAGTGTGGGAGATGCCATTGCTATAGAAACGTCAGCACTGGGTGCCGTGAACACTGGGAGTATCAATTTGCAGCAAGGTAATCTGAGTGCGCTGAATACAGGTACATTCGATACAACTCTTGATGCTGAAAGAAGTGCGGCACGTAGTTTGGAAGAATGGCGTTCTGAGGGTTCATCAGAGATTGAAAGCTCTATCAGTACAGCGCTGAATATTGACACTTATGATCAATTCTCTGAAACCTTGAGTAATTACACCGCTGCGAATATAGCCTTCAATTCTGCGGCTATTGATGCATCTGTGAATACAGCTGGATTTGAGAATCATATTGAAGGTATCAAAACTTCTGCAATTGGTGCTGTGAACACCGGTAGCATTACTGTGACCGTAAAGTAAATCCACCTTTCAATATGATCCAAGGTCTAACTATTTGCGGATAGTTAGGCCTTCTTTGATCTTACAATAATATAATTATAAATTGTTGATTTCTTTGTTTTGTAAATTCTTTGGCACTTTTATTATCTGAAATAATTGCTAACTTTTAAAAATAACTTAAGATAAAAATAAGCAAATAAATGATAAGGAAGCTTAGATGTAACGGAAGTTATACTGAGCAAACCTATATGAAAAACCTCGACAGGAGGTCGGAGATATATAAAATCAGGCTATTAAGAGGCTTTTATGCACGTGTGGTTAAGTAGTGAATCAAGTAAAGAAGTATTAAATGAAGAACAATTAACACAATTGAACGTTGCCCGTAATTATGTGAAGAATATTCTTAATAATAGGCTTGAGCATGAAACTTATGATATTCCTTTAAATAGTTGGGACTGTATTACAATAATGATGGGTCCAACAGGCTTTGAAGAACGGGTCATGTATTCCTTTAAGCAAAAGACTATGGATTTTCGCTTAAAAATCAATCATGAAGAATTTAATTCAACAGATGATTTAGGACGCCAAAAGCTTATTTTTGAAATGATGCTTAGAAGTTTAGATTTGCTTAAAATGAAATTTGAAAAGGTTAGACCTAAACTTGATCCAAAAGTTTATGAAGAGTTTGAAAGACTTAAAAAAGACTTTTTAAAGATTGCAAAAATTAAATAGTCAGTGATTGGGTAGACACAGATCAGGTGATCTATCTCACATACAGTTTTTATAATAAAGCCAAATACAAAAAAAGAGCACCTTAGCGCTCTTTTTTAAATTTAGCTGAAGTTCTTAGTCACGAACAAATTCAACAGTGCCATTTTCTAAAGATTTAACGCGTGCCAAAGATTCAACACGGTAACCTTTATCTAGTAATAATTGGCGACCAGGTTGGAAAGATTTTTCAATCACAATACCAATACCTACAACTTCAGCTTTTGCCTGATGAATTAAATCAGCTAGGCCTAAAGCTGCCTGACCATTTGCCAGGAAGTCATCAATTACTAAAGCTTTATCGCTAGAGCTAATATGCTTGTTTGAAATGGCAATCGTGCTTTCAATTTGTTTAGTGAAAGAGAAGACTTTAGAGCGGTATAAATCATCTTTTAAAGTTAAAGATTGATATTTACGCGCAAAGATTACAGGCACACCAAGTTCTAAACCGGCCATTACCGCTGGAGCAATACCAGAAGCTTCAATGGTGATAATTTTAGTGATTCCTGCATCTTTAAAACGAGCAGCAAACTCTTTACCAATTTGCTGCATTAATACAGGATCAATTTGATGATTCAAGAAAGCATCAACTTTCAGAACTTGATCAGATAGAACGATACCTTCGCTTAAGATTTTCTGTTCTAGTGCGTGCACGGGAGAATTCCTCTAGGGGGCAGATGCTTTTTCAAGCAAAAGCGTATTTTAAAAAGGCTCTCAGAAAATGCAAGCGAAATTGATCAAATCGATTAATTCGTTGTGCCTTTATAACCTGTTAACAGTAAACCATAGGAGGTTTTACCATCTTGATGGGTCACTTTCACTGGTGCGTAGTCCAGTTTAGGGGCTAACCAGAAAATGGTATCGCGATTCGGCTTACTATGCTTGAGTACCACTTTAATGGTATCGAAAGTACCATAAGAGGTTTTTACTGTTTCATTACCTTGTTTAATAAAATGACGTGATTCCACTTCTTTGGCATCGGCAATTAAGTAATTCGATTTTAACCCTGAAGATTTTAAATCTTCACGTAATTGTAATTCGGCATTCAGCTCATCCAGAACACCAGCTTTCCAGTCAAAAGAATAGGTTTTTTTATCTTTTTTGCCAGAAATGGTTTTAGCATTCGGGTTGAAATCAATACTCATTGTATTGTTGTGAACCAGAATTTTGCTCTGACGATTAAAGCTGTTAGAAACAATATCGCCGCTATTATTTAAGCTGAAATGGCTGGTTTCTGTTGCAGAGGCCATAGCGCCTGCTTTTGCCGCGAAGACATAGGTCCAGTTGTTTCCCGACTTGCTTAAAGTCCGTGTTGCCGAGCCCATGTTCTTGCCATTGTAGTTAAATTGATAACTTGCCTGGAATGGACTCATGGCAAATGCCGGGTTGATCCCAGCGAACAACAGTGTAGTTGTTAGACCAGATGCCAGGGCAACTGTTTTCAATACATTGTGAGCCATAAGTAGAGTGTTCCTATGCAGTTTTTTAAAATGTAAACTTCTGTGCAGCTGCTATTATGCCTGCTGAATATAGAGATAAAATTCGAAAGTTTATGCAATCTGTATCTTTAATGTAGTTTTTTTAGTTAAAACCACAGACTTACATTTGTAAAACTCATTTAACCTATTTTTGCTTAATCGGGCTGACTGTAGTTTCCTCTAGCTCTTCATCAACTGCCCAAACGTCCATTGGTTCTTCGGACATTTTTCTGAATAATGCAGTCAGATTGACATTGCCTATTACCACCAGTTCAGCTTCACGTAAAACTGCATGGTTGACATGAACTTTGGCTAAGGTATCAATGATAGAGCGTTTTTTGCCTAACCAGCGGTTTAAATCCAGATGCAATAAATCATCTTTGACCTTAATAACATTCAGTTTCTCAAGGATCATGCCCAAAGGGTCTTTATCGAGTACTTTTTGATAGAAAAATAAAGCAAATTTTACGGCAAGCTTTTGAAATATATTTTTGAATTTGGCTTCAATTACCTTGGTATCGCTAATCTGTTCAAACACAATCAGCTGGGTATCTTTGTTCAGTTCCATCTGTACCAGTTTCAAATCGACTGAAAGGGTAATGTATAAACCCTTGACATCAAGCGTTGCGTATAAGCGTAACCAGTCTTCATGCAAGTCGGCATGCAAGTCCTTCAGCATGGAAACATTGTCAGTGACAAAGCGCTGAAAAGTTGCATTTAAAAAGACCTGAGAAAGGGGAAATTCACGCTCATCTTCAATAAACCCTTCAGCCTTTTGATACACCTGGCGTATACGTTTAGAGATATTGGATAGTAGCGTTTGCATATAAGGCATCCCAGCGAGTTAATCTTCTTAAACTTCAATAGATTTTGTCGAAAGTATTAAAAATACAGATATTCCACCTTGCAGTTTAGCAAAATTAATTGCACCATTTTCATGATTTTAATTGTCTACAGCCTGCTTATTGATTGAGTTCTCATTTTTTCATTCAAAAGTAGATGCCGTGTTTATTTTATACTGCTTTTATGCAGTTTGGGGACCAGACTTTTTGTCGGTTTAATGTGATGCTTAAGAAAATCAGTTTTGCACCTTTAATGCATGCATGGTGGAAAGATCCTATTTTCACAAGCGCAGTGATTTTAGCTGCTCTTTTGCATTTGATTATTTTGACCTTACAATTTGCCATGCCTGAAGAAAGTGATGCAGCGGTCAAAGAAATTGCCGTCACTTTGCGTCCCAGTCAGGACAAGATAGAACATGCGGATTTTCTGGCACAGGCAGATCAGCAAGGCTCAGGCACCTTTCGTGAAGCGCACCGTATGTCGAGCGATATGCCGGCAGCGATGATTGAGCAAATGACAGGTGAGCAGCAACAGGAAACCTTGGAGCGTTTACAGCAAAAGAGTGAACTCAGCTTTGAAGAAAAAGTGCTGATGACCACATTAAGCTGGAAGAAAGAAGCAGAACAGAATCAGCGTAAAAAAGCCATGCAGGAACTGAATAGCCAGTTTCAGGCCAAGGCAGCTATGGTGGCAAGTTTAGAAGCACAATATTTACAACGCCAGCAAAATTTCAGCCGTCAGCAAAAAATTAAAACGGTGGATGGTATACAAGCCAAGCAGGATATTTCAGCAGCTTATCTGGAAAAATTCCGCCAGAAAGTTGAATTTTACGGTAACCGTTATTATCCGGATGCGGCCAAAGTGCAACGCCTCGCCGGGGAAGTCCGTTTAATGGTGATCCTGAATAAAAGCGGCGGGATTCGTGCTATTCGCCTGATTGAGAGTTCAGGTCATGCTTTATTGGATGAGGCTGCAAAAACTTCAGTGCGTAAAGCGGCACCTTTTGGTGGTTTTGATCAAGGTATGAAAGATATTTCAGAATTGCGCATTGTCCGGACTTGGCGTTTTGATCCGGCAGAAGCAGAGTTTGAAGTACATTAATTCTTCTCTATGTAGTAATACTGCTCATCCTTTTAAAAGGGTGAAGGTTCCCAATCTTTATTAATAAGTACAATTCTTCCTCCCTTTGAGAGGGGGGATATAGAAAACTATTTAAACTATTGTGAAATATTTAATAATTTAAGTCTGCATAGCTTTTCTGAATTTCACAAATTTCAACGCTAAAACTTTTATACCATTTCTCTTTCCCTAAGCGCTGCGCAACTTGATGTTCTGCATCTCTATGCCAAGTTTGAATATCTTCTAAACTATTCCAGTAGGATGGGGCAATCTCAAAATCATTTTCGCTGATCGCTTCAAATTTCTGGCAGTTGAATTGTGTAAGGGCTTTTTCACGTAACAGTTGGGCTGTTCTGGAATATTCATGATCTAAAATATTTATTTTTGCTTTAAAAATGACAACGTATTTCATGCAGTATGATTTTTATTGTATTCAGGCGGCTCTTTTATAAGGGAAGCAATGTCTCTTTTGCAAGAAAAGAATAGTGAATCGGGTTTGAAATAGGATGAATAAAAAGAAGGTTTTTCTAAGTTTTTAAAAAAATATTTGGATAAGCATAATGAAGAGTTTATTAAATTTACCCTCATCCTCTTGCAGAATATATTCTTCATCCCATAGGCAGGAGGAACTATCAGTTTTAAATGAATATTGAGAAGTTCCTTCTCCTTTAAGAAAAAGGTTAGGGTGAGGTCAAGCTCTAATATGGAGCATAAAAAGCGAGCCTCAGCTCGCTTTTTATGATTTATAGATTTTAAACTTGCTCAATATAAGGGTTTTCAAATCCAAGTTTGGCCAGAATCTTAATTTCCAAAGCTTCCATTTCCTCAGCATCTGCATCTGAAGTTTCATGGTCATAGCCCATTAAATGTAAAGTGCCATGAACCAGCATATGGGTAAAATGTGTCAATGGTGCTTTATTTTGCTCAGAAGCTTCACGAAGCACCACAGGAATACAAATCACCAAATCGCCAATCGGGAAGGCATCTAAATATTCAGCCATTTCATCTGGAATGTCGCTTGGAAAAGACAACACATTGGTAGGCTTATCTTTTTGACGATATTCCAGATTAAGCTTATGACTTTCGTCATTATCGACACAGGCAATGCCAATTTCGCAATTACTTTGTGTGCCGATATAACGTAAAGCTGTTTCTACAACTTTTTTAATGTAGGCACGTTTCAAGACC
This sequence comes from Acinetobacter sp. UBA5934, assembly GCF_002430855.1. Taxonomy (NCBI): domain Bacteria; kingdom Pseudomonadati; phylum Pseudomonadota; class Gammaproteobacteria; order Moraxellales; family Moraxellaceae; genus Acinetobacter; species Acinetobacter sp. UBA5934. Next base: position 10,768 of record NZ_DJDC01000066.1, read on the forward strand.
AGTTCAGGGGCTTGAAAGTCCTGTTGTAGGGAAAGACTAAGTTTCAAAATGAATCCTTATTTAAAGCTCACTGCTGTGCATCGGCAGCCGCATCATTTTCAGCAATTAATGCCTCCTGAAGCGCTTTACGTTCTGCCCGAGCTTCAGCACTTAAACGCTGTTGTTCACTGTCCCAACCCTCATAGGCTTCAACAATTTTTTGTACCAATTGATGACGCACCACATCGCGAGAGTGGAAGCGGGTAATATGAATTTCCGGAATTTTATCAATCACACGTAAAGCGTGGGATAAACCTGATTGCTGGCCACGCGGTAAATCGACCTGGGTGATGTCGCCAGTAATGACCGCACGAGAACCAAAGCCTAAACGGGTCAGGAACATTTTCATCTGTTCTGGGGTGGTGTTTTGCGCTTCATCCAAAATCACGAAAGAATGGTTGAGGGTACGGCCACGCATATAGGCGAGGGGCGCAACTTCAATCACCTGACGTTCAATCAGTTTGGCGACTTTTTCAAAGCCCAGCATTTCATACAGGGCATCATAAAGCGGGCGCAAATAAGGATCGATTTTCTGGCTTAAATCCCCCGGTAAGAAACCGAGTTTTTCACCGGCTTCCACCGCAGGACGAACCAGTAAGATACGCTGGATTTCGTTACGTTCCAGCATATCTACTGCAGCAGCTACGGCCAGATAGGTTTTACCGGTACCTGCAGGACCAATACCAAAAGATATGTCGCTTTGTAAAATACGTTGCACATAACGTTTTTGATTGGCACCGCGTGGATTGATACGACCTTTACGGGTTTGTAGCCACACTTCATCCAGACCAGCGTGTTCCTGGTGTGGATCGATTTGCAGTTCACGATCTGTCTGACTGCCCTGAATCATCAGATGCAGGGTGTCTGCGCTGACTTGCTGGCTGGTTTCAGTTTCTTCATGTAGACGCATCAAGAGGCTTTCGGCTCTCTCTACTGCATCAATTTCACCATCGATGTAAAAAGCATCACCTCGATGGGAAATTTTGACCTCTAAACGTTGTTCGATTTGTTTCAAATGACCGTTATAAGCACCCAGCATGCCTTTTAAACGCTCCATTGAAATACCAGGAAAAGTTACTGTACGTCGGATCGCTGCAGTCAAGAGTATTCCTTATAAAATGATCTGGCTGATCACCTTACATTACGCCACGTCAGGCTCAAGATTCAAGAGCTCACCGTAAACAAAATTCAAAGTTTTAATTTCGGTAATCTCAATTTCGGCGAAACGCCCCACCCATGCAGCATCGCCAATGAAAGAGACCAGACGGGTATTGTCTGCGCTACCAATCAACAGATTCGGATCTTTGTCGGAAACTTTTTCAATCAGAACGCGTTGGATGGTACCCAGCATGGCATCTGTTTTATCAATGCTTGAACGTTTAATCCATTGCTGAACTTTGGCCAGACGTTCTTTTTTCACATCTTCAGGGGTATTGTCTTCAAGTTCCGACGCTGGTGTACCCGGACGTTTTGAATAAATAAAGCTGTAAGAATGATCGAAATCGAGGTCTTGGATGAATTGATACGTTTCTTCAAAGTTCTCATCGGTTTCGCCGGGGAAGCCAATAATAAAGTCTGAAGATAAATGCATGTCTGGACGGACGGCGCGTAACTTTTTAATTTTCTCGATATAGACATCGATGGTGTGGTTACGTTTCATCGCCTGCAATACATCATTAGAACCGCTTTGTACCGGCAAGTGCAGGTGTGAAACCATTTGTGGCAAGTCACGGTAGCACTGAATCAGGTCATCATTAAATTCAAGCGGATGTGAAGTGGTGTAACGTAAACGGCCAATGCCCGGAATTTCAGCTACCAAGCGCAGTAAGTCGGCAAAGGTACAGATATTGCCTTCAAACGTTTCACCGCGGTAACCATTAACGTTTTGACCTAAGAGCGAAATTTCACGCACGCCTTTTTCTGCCAGACCTGCAATTTCAGCAAGTACGTCATCTAAAGGACGCGATACTTCTTCACCACGGGTATAAGGCACTACGCAGAAAGAGCAGTATTTTGAACAGCCTTCCATAATCGAAACAAATGCTTTATAGCCTTCAACACGCGGTTCAGGTAAAAAGTCGAATTTCTCAATGTCGGGGAAGGAAATATCTACCAGCTTGATTTTTTCTTTCTTTGGTTTTTCAATCTGATCGTTATGCTGATCCAGCATCTGCGGCAAACGGTGCAAGGTTTGTGGGCCAAAGACCATATCCACATAAGGTGCACGTTTTTGAATGTTGTCACCTTCCTGAGAAGCCACGCAACCACCGACGCCAATCACCAGATCAGGATTTTTTTCTTTCAGTTTGCGCCAACGACCCAATTCGGAAAATACTTTCTCCTGAGCCTTTTCACGAATTGAACAGGTATTCATCAGCAGAATATCTGCATCACTCGGATCAGTGGTTAACACATAACCGTGTGAGTCGCCTAGAAGATCTGCCATACGATGACTGTCATACTCATTCATCTGACACCCTTGCGTTTCGATATACAGTTTTTTCACTGAACCGTCGGCTGGGGTGTGCTGTGGCTGGGTAACAGTGTTTTCTGAAGCAGCTTGGGCACTATTTGGAATGAAGGTTTGAACCGTCATGTAGGCTCCTAAAGGATAAATCGATGAAATTACAATTCAAGATGGACCCGGATAAGGTGAGCCAAGCGAGCAACATTTCCTTTTTATTTCAATATTTAATGCTATTGATAGGAAAAGTGAGGCTGGCTGTCATCTTAAAAAATTGCAATTCGAATACAAGAAAGGCGCATATTTTAGCAGGAATCGAAGAGAAACTTATAGTCATAAATAAAGCTAGAAGAATATTGATTTGTTAAGTAAAAATGAATGAAAATTAATATTGTCTAATCATAAGGTTACATAACAGAACAGTAGAGTAGTGTAATAATAATTAAACTATTCAAAAATGATTAGGTGCGACGTAAGGCAATACTAAATGACAGAAGGCAAGCATATGTTTAATCGGGTAATCAATAAAAAATATTATAAAGTGCTTGCTTTAGGTTTGGCATCAACCGGCTTTGCTTCAATTTCTCATGCGGCTGATGAACAATTTAATGATGCTTTACGGGCTGCAAATGCTGGAAACTTAGCTTTATTGCAACAATATCAGTCATCTATGCAAAATGATGTGCTGGGCTATTATCCGGAATATTGGGCATTGAATAACAATTTGGCCAATCAGCCTGCAAGTCAGATTATTAACTTTTCCCAGCGTTATCCGCAATCGGCAATGGCTGAAAAACTGGCTGCCGATTATGTCGAAGAAAAGGTCAAGCAGGCAGACTTTGCCACCGCGCAGCCCATTTTGCAGTATGTGACCAATCCGGATCAGGCGGAAAGTTGTGCAGTTGCTCAAGTTCGTGCTAAATCCGGTGATCCTTTGGTTTTTGCTGAATATAAGGATGTATGGCTGGCCACCAATTCACAACCTGAGTCGTGTACGGGTCTGGGCCGGATGATGCTGGCTAGCCCATTGATGACCGAACAAGACAGACAGCAGCGTCTGTGGGGACAGCTTCGCGCAGGTCAGTCAGGTTTGGCCTTGGCTACTGCGCAAACGCTTGGGGTGAACCTGTCACTTGCACAGCTTAATCAGATTCAGGCTAATCCTTTGAATTATTTATGGTCAGCACCTAAAACCACCAGTGCAGATCATGCTTATTTGATTTATGCCCTAGGTCGTCTGGCAGACAGGGACTTAAATACCGCGATGGCTTCGGTAAAAAATGCAGCGCAAGGTACGCCGTTACAAGTGCAAAAAGCGCTTTATCGTACCGTGGGCTATATTGGCGGGACCACGGTAATGAAAAATAATTTTAACCGTGAAGTGCTGAATTATCTGGATGTCAGTTACGGTTTGCCATTTAGTGCCGAGGAAGCGGAAATTTATGCCCGTCAGGCGATTCGTTTTAGTGCCTGGGAGAGCCTGATTCGAGCGATTGATACGATGAGTGTGAGCCAGAAACAGGAAGATCGCTGGCAGTACTGGTTGGCGCGGGCCTCGGAACAACGCGGCGACGCCAACTCTAAGCGTGTAGCGCAAGAAATTTTTAAAAAATTGGCACAGGGGGATGATTACCATAATCTCCTGGCCAAAGATAAGTTAGGGCAGAGTTACAATAATATTCCCACGAATGTTCAACCATCAAATAGTGATGTGCAGCGTTTAAGCCAGAATATTCATTTCAGCCGTGCTTTTGCCTTACGCCGTGTCAATGCACCAGATAATTATGTGAATCGTGAATGGAACTGGGCAGTACGTCAGGCTTATTTAAAACATGATGATGGCTTGTTACTTGCCGCTGCAAAACGTGCGACTGATATAGGCTGGTATGATCGGGCGATTTACGCTGCTGACCGTACTGAATCTAAACACAATTATTCTTATCGTTATGCCATGCCACATCAAAGCTATGTGGTTAGCCATAGTCGCAATGCTGGTATAGATCCTGCATGGGCCTATGGCTTGATGCGTCAGGAAAGTCGTTTTGTTACCCAAGCACGTTCACATGTGGGGGCAGGCGGGTTAATGCAAATTATGCCGGATACGGCAAAACTTGTGGCCCGCCAAATGGGTGAAACCTATAACCCTGCGGCTTTAACCGATATGAATACCAATATTCGTTATGGCACTTTTTATTTATCCATGATTCAGAGTCAGCTCAGCAATAGTCCTGTGCTGGCAACGGCTGGCTATAATGCCGGTCCAAACCGGGCACGTCGCTGGCAACCCGATGCTCAACCAATTGCTGCTGACCAATATACAGAAAGCATTCCTTTAACTGAAACACGGGATTATGTAAAACATGTGATGACCAATGCCACCCATTACGGCGTATTACTTGGGCAAGGGGCACAATCGATTGAGAAGCGGATGAATATAATTCCATTAAGAAATAATCCTTAAATTTTAATTTTATTAATAGGTTCGGTTTGTTGATGATATTTTTTGGGCAAACTTCAGTTTTAGCAAGATGGGCATTGTTCGGGGTGAGTGGTGCTGGATTAGGGCTGTTTGCACCTCAAATTTTTGCTGCTCCTTTGCAGGGCTATATCATGGTGGTGCAAATGACCCCTGCAGTATGTATGTTTGATGCCCAGAAAGCAAAACAGCGAAAATGTCTGGAAGGTTATTCGCTGAATATTTCCGGTCTGTATCCGGAAACATCTCAAACCGAGTGCAGGACTGCATCTTCTGCGAATTTATCTCCCTTGCAGGCGAAAGTCGTGGCCCGTGTCATGCCCGATGAAAATGCGCGCACGCAACTTTGGCACGGGATTGGGGGCTGTGTGCAGATGAACTCAAGTCAATATTTTCGCACCATCATTAACTATGCCGAACGTCTCAAAATTCCGACTGAACTCACCAGCTCTGAAACGCGAGTCATGTATCAGGCTAATCTTCGACAGCAATTTTTGCGTTTGAATCCAAGTCTACCGGCCAATGCAATTCGATTTAATTGTGTAACTTCGCAAGGAAATGCAGTTCTGACTGAAGTGAAACTTTGCTATAAGAATAACGGGCAGTACAAACGATGTTCAGTACAAGTAGAAAATACTTGTCCAAATGCATTTACAATAAAAGGTTCTTACTAAGCTTCTTTTTATATTTTATTTATATTTCCTATCAGACTTTTGTTGAAATTCATTTTCTTTTCAATGCATATCGAAAAAGATTGGAGTACAATCTTTCGCGTTTATGATTATTAGATTAAACATCGATTATTTAATCGCATTGACTATCCTCAATTGGAGATAATTACATGAAGCAACCTGTTCGCGTTGCCGTTACTGGCGCTGCTGGTCAAATTGGTTACAGCCTATTATTCCGTAT
>NZ_DJDC01000066.1:16837-23701 GCF_002430855.1 Acinetobacter sp. UBA5934
GAAGTTCCTTTTGAGAAAGCTCAACAAGCGCTTAAAGGCGTAATGATGGAACTTCAAGACTGCGCATTCCCACTTTTAGCGGACATGATCGGTACTGATGATCCTAAAGTTGCATTCAAAGATGCTGACTACGCGTTATTGGTTGGTTCACGTCCACGTGGTCCAGGTATGGAACGTGCTGACTTGCTTAAAGTAAACGGCGAAATCTTCATTGGTCAAGGCCAAGCATTGAACGAAGTTGCTAGCCGTGATGTTAAAGTGCTTGTAGTGGGTAACCCTGCAAATACAAATGCTTACATCGCTATGAAATCTGCTCCAGATCTTCCAGCGAAAAACTTCACAGCTATGTTACGTCTTGACCACAACCGTGCTGCATCTCAAATTGCTGCAAAAACTGGTAAAGCGGTTAAAGACATCAAACAACTTACAGTTTGGGGTAACCACTCTCCAACCATGTATGCTGACTACCGTTTTGCAACAATCAACGGCGAAAGCGTTAAAGACATGATCAACGATCAAGAGTGGAATGCAAACACATTCCTTCCGACTGTTGGCAAACGTGGTGCTGCGATCATCGAAGCACGTGGTCTTTCTTCTGCTGCTTCTGCTGCTAACGCTGCAATCGACCATATGCGCGATTGGGCTCTTGGTACAAACGGCGAATGGGTAACGATGGGTATTCCTTCTGACGGTTCTTACGGTATCCCTGAAGGCGTAATGTTCGGTTTCCCTGTTACAACTGAAAACGGTGAATACAAAATCGTTCAAGGTTTAGAAATCGACGAGTTCAGCCGTGAGCGTATCAACGTTACATTGAACGAACTTGAAGAAGAGCGCGCAGCGATTGCTGACATGCTTAAATAATTTAATCTTCTTAGATTAAGTTGAAAAAAAGCACTCCATTTGGGGTGCTTTTTTTATACCTATCACTTTAATTAAACAAAAAATAACATGCTGTGAAGGAGAGACAACTGAGTTTCGATGATGAGCCATCTAAGGTAGAAACAAGATTATAGATAAAAGATGGAGGTTCAGATGTTAGAGCAACGCGCCACCTTCGAACTTTTCTTTGAACAATTGGGTCTGGATTCGAGTCCGGAAGCGATTGACGAGTTTATTAGCACGCATCAAATTGGTATGGATGTGCCTTTACATAAAGCACCGTTCTGGAGCAAATCACAGCATGACTTTCTGATCAGTCACTGGAAGAAAGATGATGACTGGGCCATTTTTGTTGATGTGTTGAATGAACAATTACACATTGAGGCCGAGGGTTCAGGTTCCTGTGACGTACCAAGCCATAAATCAACCTAAGAATTCTAGTCTCAACACGCTCATAATTTAATACTACGATGGAGTCTATTTATGCTTACGGAACAACAGTTAACTTTAGAACTATTATTTGAACAATTGGGTTTGCCTGCAGATGAAGCTGCGATTGATCAGTTTGTTAAAGCTCACCAGTTACCTGCTGAAGTGATTTTGCCAGATGCAGACTTTTGGAGTGAAGGTCAAAGTGCCTTATTACGTGAGCACTGGCATCAAGATGATGAGTGGATTGTGGTTATTGACAAGCTGAATCAGCTGTTGCATGTGGAAAGCGATAAGCTTGCTGCACAATAAGTTTTAAAAAGATTAGGCCCTTTGAATAGGGTCTAATTTTTTACTACAAAAAAATACAACAAGCACGAGGTGAAAGCTGCGATTTGTGTGGCTATTCTTATACCTTGATAGCTTAATAATTATACAAGTTACCAAGGTGAACAGCATGTTTGATCAGCAACCCACCTTAGAACTTTTGTTTGAACAATTAGGACTCGACTCGAGCCAGGAAGCAATAGACCAGTTTATAGAAAATAATCAATTGACGATGGGTATCCCTTTGCATCACGCTCCGGTCTGGACCCAAGCACAACATGATTTCCTGATCAGTCACTGGAAAAAAGACGATGAATGGGCAATGGTGGTAGATATCTTAAATGAGCAATTACATACTGAAGCTCGTCTTTCCGCATCAACACATCAGTAAACACAAATTGAAACAACAAACCTAGTTTAATCACTAGGTTTTTTTATCAATATCTTATAAGTTTAATGAATAATAAATGACAGTTAGGTTGATAAGGAGTGTGTAATGCTCATGAATAATAACCCATCCTTTAAAATGTTATTTGAACAGCTTGGGCTTGCTTCTAGTCCCGCAGCGATTGAACTTTTTATCCGTACCCATCAATTACCTTCACAGCAGAACCTTCATGATGCTCCATTCTGGAATAAATCCCAGCGCGAGTTTTTAATTCGTTATTTAGTGGAAGATGCAGATGAGTGGGTCATGTTGATTGATGAGCTGAATCAACAATTACATATGAATGCTACGAAACTACGATCCGCTTAAATTTTAACGCTAAATTTTTTTTATTGCTTATTTGCGCTTTAATTTTATTTGGGCATACAGGACAAGATAAGCAGGGGGTAAGCTGACGATTATTGCTGGAAAATACCCGTGAAATCCTAAAGCTGCAGTCTTCACAGATTTAAGTTAAACGCCTCATTGGAGGCGTTTTTTATGCTTTGATCTGCAATTAATTAATGCAATTTACTTTTGACTAAATTCACAAACCAGTGGTGTTCACGGAATGGATGGAAGGCTGGATGCTGCTGTACCAGAATTAAATCAAAATCGGCAGTCTTACTGTATTTGGTGAGCCAATGTCGTGTTAATGCAGTTTCACTTTTGGCCGCAGAAGCATAGGCAAGGAAGAAATAAATATCACCGTACTGATCGTGAGTGATAGGTTTTAAGATTTGTTGGGTAATTAAGGCAAATCTTTGTTCCTTGGTGATCTCAAAATATAGCATGTAGGCTCTGGCTAAATGCGTAGATAAGTTGATATACAAACTCATCGGCATTTCTTCAAATTCAATCCGGCCCTGTTCAAGTAAAACCACAGCTTCTTGCAAGAAATGAATCTGTTCCTGACGTAGGGTGCTGAGTGTGACCAATTGCATACGTAAATCAGCACGTTCTAAAGCAAGTTTTGGCGTATTCCCTTGTAAATACAACTGATCAGTTTCGCCAATACGTTGAATAATCTGTTTGGTGTTTTCCCGCATCGGTTACATCCTCATCTGTCAATGATTGCTATATGAGGATGTTTTTCCATATTTAAAGCATGCTTGTCAAATTACCAAATGGAATTGTCAGTACGTAACCATGCCGTAATAGAAAGACGTTGATGCTTGGCCTTGAGTACTTCATGCAATAGATCACTTTGGAATAGGGCAATGCGGTTCGGTTTGGGCGGGATGATGTGCCACTGATCATTTTTGTCTTGCAGGCGAAGTTCACCGCCCCAGTCGTCTTGCCAGTCTTCATGCAGGTAATATACGGTAGAAATCACACGGCCATTTTTACCTTGCGGGTTATCACGGTGCAGGGCATAAAACTCACCGGCGTTATAACAGGCAAAATGTGCTTCGACTTCTCGAATGCCCAGGAAAAAGGCACGGTTCAGTTGTTCGCCCAGACTTTGCAGAGTTTTGATGTGCTGTTGGGCTTTTTCTAACTCTTCATGAATCCATAAAATATGGTCACTGCGAATTTTGCTGATGACCCCGTTTTGGATGGCTGCATCTCTAAACTGATTTAAATGAGATGTACATTCTTCAACTAAAGCATGAATATATTCTTGAGGATAAACATCATCAATAATGCTAAAGCCGCGCTGATCCAAATCTTCAATCATTTGATCAACATTGCATGATTTTGGAAGGTGAATTGCATCCATACAGATATACTCAAAACAGGATAGAAAAAAGCTGGCGTATTCTAGAGCAAGATATCCTGCGGAACGAAACATTTTTTCATGCTAAAATACCCGTTGATATCAGGAATTAAAGAAACATGAATTACCGTCACCATTTCCATGCAGGCAACTTTGCCGATGTCATGAAGCATGTGTTATTGCTGCAACTTTTAACACGTTTAAATGCCAAAGATAAACCTTATCGCTATATCGATACGCATGGTGGGGCAGGTAAATACGATTTATCGACTTCTGCAGCACAGAAATCAGGCGAGTTTTTAAACGGTATTCACCGTTTAATCAAGCTTGATGATTCAATTACCCGCAATGCTCCTGAAGGCGTAAAGCAATATCTTAAAATTGTGCAGGATATGCGTGAGGCTTCAGGCAAAGGTGCGTATCCAGGTTCACCGTGGTTTGCTTTGGAAGGCATGCGTAAAATCGATAAAGCCACGATTTTTGAAATGCAGCCTGAAGTTTTCCAGCAGCTGCGTTTTAATGTGCGTGACCGCCGTGCCGGCCTGCATGAACGTGATGCCTATGAAGGCTTACTGGGGGTGATTCCACCTAAAGAAAAGCGTGGTGTGGTGATGATTGATCCACCTTACGAATTGGAACGTAAAGATTTTCCACAATTGGTAGAATTGATGGTGGCTGCATACAAAAAATGGCCGACAGGTTGTTTTGCAGTATGGTATCCAATTAAAGACCGCGCCATGATTGATCGTTTTGAAAAGAAAATGATGAAAACCGGTATTCGCCGTCAATTAGTGTGTGAAATTTGCGTATGGCCAGATGACACTCCAGTCGGTCTGAATGGTTGTGGTTTACTTGTGATTAATCCACCGTGGAAATTTTCGGAAGATGCGGATGAAGCATTACAATGGTTGTTCCCGCATTTGCGTATGAGTGAAAATGGTGGGCATGCCGCTGTACGCTGGTTAGTTGGCGAATAAGAGATACGTTTCAAGAGATACGGTTACAGTTAGGATCGACAAAGAATGACAAGTATAAACAAACCTGAAAGTGAATCTTCTACACGTGATGAACATGGTTTTGATGGCATCACCTTCGAAGTGGAAGAAGAAGAGCATACCCAAGAGGGACAAAAGGTGAAGCGTCGTGGCATCTATCTGTGGCCGAATCTGATTACAACAGCAGCATTACTATCCGGCTTTTATTCTATTATTGCCAGTATGAATGGTGATTTCACTCAAGCCATTTATGCCATTTTTTTAGCGGCATTATTTGATGGACTGGATGGTCGGGTAGCGCGTGCAATTGGTGCCCAAAGCCCGTTTGGCGAGCAGTTCGATTCCTTGTCAGACTTGCTTGCTTTCGGGGTGGCGCCGGCTATTTTAATGTATAGCTGGTGTCTGCACGATTTGGGACGTATTGGATTAGCTGCCTGTTTCGTTTATACCGCTTGTGCGGCATTTCGTTTGGCACGCTTCAATGTGCAAATTGGTGTGGTCGATAAACGCTACTTTATTGGTGTTGCAAGTCCGTTGGCTGCGGTCATCATTATTACCCTGATTTGGGTAGGGCAGGATTTTCCAGAAATTTTCGCTGTACGTGAGCTGGGTATTCAGGTTTTTAATGCGGTGATTATTATTGCAGTAGGCTTGTTGATGATTTCCAATATCAAATATTATTCATTTAAAACATTTGATCGTAAACGGGTTCCATTTTTTGTGTTACCAATTGCGGTATTCATCTTTGCGGCAATTACTTATAATATTCCAGTCGGGATTCTGGTTATTTCCCTTATTTATGCACTGTCGGGTTTTGTAACCACTTTCCTGGCAAGAAAAACCGCCATATAAAAATGAGAACGCTATACTGAAAATAAAAAGGAGCAAGATATGCAGTTGTTTCAAGATTTGTTTGATCGCTCTAAACAACTCAATCAGGCTCCCCTTCAGTCATGCTTGGCCTATCATGCGCAAAAAGGTCGTTATAAAATCATCCATCAAGGTTTGATGATTCCTAATTTACCTGCACCGCTCCATTATCTTAATTTTATCAGTTTGATCGGGCAGCCGAATGCGGTAATGCTACGCAATGAAAGCGCCATCCAAACCACCGCTTTAGATACTGCAACTACCATTGCCAGTATTAGTCCACATATGGTGGGGCAATTGAATTCTTATTCGGTGAGTGAGGACTGTCACTTTACTAAAGCTTATTTTCAGTTCTCCGACCGGGAAACGATGAGCGGAACTTTCCCCCATTTTCGTCTACAGCGTAAAGATAAAGAGCTGAGTTTCGATTTATCAATTTGTACCAGCAATATTATTTCCTATTTTACCCAGTTGCGTATGGGGCTCGCAGACCACTGGTCTTTAATGTGCCAATGTGAAGGGCAGATCACTTATAAAGAACAAAAATTTGAAATTCAGCAAATGGGCTGTTTTGAATATGCACGCTCAATTAATTTCCCCTATTTGCCTTTAGCATTCTTTACCTATCAGGTGATTAATCTGGAAAATCAGCGCCAACTGCTTTTGGCTCAAATTCGAGATTCTTTCAATGGTATTTTGCAGTCACGTCTATATTTGCGAGATGGGAAAACAGGCATTTCACAAATGTTTGATCAGAATGTTCGCTTTAAAGTGCATCGAGTTTATCCTAAAGTGAAAACGCCGAATGGACAAAGCATGTATTTGCCACGTGAGTTTGAGTGGGGCTATGAAGGTAAAGATGGCACCTGCATTTCTATACAGGCGCAAAGCCGCGGAGATTTTAAATTTGGGTTGGCGGCTGGCTATGTGGGCAGTTTTAAATATCAAATCAGAATCAATCAACATGAAGAAACGGGTGAAAGTGGTTATTGTGAATATATCGATTGTCGCTCACTTATCTGGCAAGAAAAGAATAAACAAGAAAAAATGCGTGATGAATTAGCCAATCCTGTACCTTTTGCATGCAAAAAATAATAAAAAACACGTGTTTTGTAGAATAAATAAACAGTCGGGCTGTTTTTGCCAAATTATTTAAAAAAGGGTGTTGCATTGGATTGGAAATACTGTAGAATGCACATCCATCGGCGGTGATG
>NZ_DJDC01000066.1:23858-24094 GCF_002430855.1 Acinetobacter sp. UBA5934
TAAAACAGTGACTTAGTTAAGTTTGATTGAGTTGGGTTTTATTTGATAAGTTTAAAAATAATCTGATTTACTGGTTGACTTTCTAGAGATAGAGAGTAATATAGCCGACCTAGCTTGCTGGTGACGAATCAGCAAGAAGATCATTAAGAGATTATGAAGAACAACTTGTGTGGATTTTTACTGGTTGATCGATCGAAATTATTTTCATTGATTGAATGGTAGAAATGACTCGAAGT
>NZ_DJDC01000186.1:0-2776 GCF_002430855.1 Acinetobacter sp. UBA5934
CATTCTGTATAAAGTTGATATGGCATATTTCTTACAGTTGCAGAATAGTCTATCCCAGCCAGATACATTTTCTTCGCAGGGAGACCACCTGCTTCATCTTCACCAACATATTGCCCATAGAAGCCCATAGGCACCTGTGTCAAAGGAAACAGATTCAGACGTGCATCAAAACCAGCGATCTGGTTCGATGGATCAGGCCCACCCGTACCACCATTATCTTTATTCCCGACAAAAGCATCCCATAATGAACTTAAGCTTTCAGGACGTCCTTCCCCCCCCCATTGAATCGCACGAGAAGCACCTAGCTCCAAGTAAGATAAAGGTTGGGCAGTTACACGAAGACCAATAAGTTTGGCATCTGGAACAGCAGTATAATCATCCAATTGGCCCGCAAAAGCCTGATATTGCCACGGCCCAATCCAGGACAGCCATTTAGTTTCAAAAGCGGTTTGTTCTGCACGTTGTGCCATAAATCCATATACTGGGCGGCTAGCATCGCCACGAATCAAGCTGCCATCATGTCCCGGACCCCAATAGGTCGGAATTTGGCCAGCAATCAGCCATTGATTCCAGAGTTTCCCTGCAAGATAAGATCCTTCCAGATTCACATCCTGATCATTCTCAATTTGTCTATCTTTTTCGGCATTAACCCGGAGCTTGGCATCCCAGTTTTCGCCACCTGCATTAAACTCTAAAGCTGCCTGAAATTGTGCCTTTTGCTGATCGCCAAAGGCTTGAGGAATATCTTTTGGATCACTTTCCGCAAATAAGCCTACTTTGAGCTGCTGATTGTCTGCTGTTAATTTTGCCAGAACTGAATCAATAACACGTTGTTGTACTTTGTTACTCACTTGTGCATTGGATAGAGCACGTTGAATTTCATCACCACTGAGCGGCCAAGTCGAGGTACTGATCTGGATCACCCCTTGCTGGTTTAACCAGTTCAAGTCAGTACGAAGATTTGCATCATTCAGAACCAGCCCTTGAGCAAAAACAGGAAGCGAAAGTGTCGTAAGAAGTGCACTTAATAATGGTTTTTTTAGAAACATGGGATCAATATTCTCAAGTTTATTTTTGCCTAACCATAGATATTTCAAAAACAATATTCAATGGCGAAACTGTATCAGTATAATATGAAACCTTGGATTTAATTGACTTTTAAAATAATAAATCGCTTCAAGAAATGAGATAAAAATAGACCTCTTTCATAAATCATTTTTTGCTCAGTTCCAAGTTGTAGATTCCAGCGATTAAACTGAATCTCAAACCAAGCCTTTTACCTCTATTTCGATAACGCTCAGCAAGGATTTTGAAGGTTTTCAGGCTGCCAAATACATGCTCTATTCCGATTCTTCTTTTATTGATTTCCTGATTATAGATTTTCAATTCAGGATCCAATTTACAGTGTCTTTTGGCTTTTAAGGGCAACAGGCTATTCGGATACAACACATAAATCCCCTGATAGCCTTTATCTGCAAGGATAAAAGCCCCAAAAGGAATCTGGTTTAAATTGCGTTTGAACAACTCGAAATCATGCACTGCACCGCGACTGGTACATAAACTCAGAATTTGCTGAGTTTTGTAGTGAATCATGGCCTGTACTTTAAAGGTATGGGTCTTTTTCTTGCCGCTATAGCTTTTCTTCTGTTTTTTTAGGCCTTTGGATTGGAATTTCCGTGGCATCCACGATCACAACATTCCAGTCGATGCCTTCGCCCTCGGGTAAATCTTTGGGTAAATTAAACAGATTGGACCGAATCAGGCAGTCTTCAACATGACGGACAATTCTTGAGGCTGTGGGCTCTGAAACCCCGTAACTCGTCGCAACGTGAAATAAGGTTCGGTATTCCCGCCAATAGCTCAGACAGAGCAGAACCTGATCCTCCAGGCTTAACTTGGGCGGTCTGCCTTTGGCAGAGACATGCTTCTGCAATTGCTCAACCATCAAATAGAAAGTTGACCATGAGATGCCTGTGTATCGCTTGAACTGAGGATCAGAAAGCTTGTTTGAATCGATGTATTTCATCCGCAGATTATGCACGAATGCCAAGAAATCCGGAGGGCAAATATTAACCAAAAAGAAGATCGTTTTTTGATTTATGAAAGAGATCTATTTAAAACTTATTTATTAGATCTCTTGCGAAAGTCATTATTGCAAGTTTATCCGGTTTACGAGTGCAGCAATTAAGTTAATGCGTAAACCGAATCTTTTCCGTCTATTTCGATAGCGTTCACTTAATATTCTAAATCTTTTCAATTGACTATTAATGTGTTCGATCACAACTCGTATTTTTCCAATCATTTTATTGTACTTTTTCTCAACATCAAATAAGGGTAAATTCTTCTTTTTCTTTATTGGCATCAATAACTTAAAGCCATCTTGCTCTAATCCGTAGTACCCTAAATCGGTCATAACATATTCACAATGTTTGAATTTCTTAACCGTTTTTCTTGCCAATTTAATATCATGCTGACTGCCATTCGATATATCTAGCCCTATGATTTGTTTGCTGTTCGGATGATAGATCACTTGTGCTTTTAGCGTATGTTTCTTCTTTTTACCACTGTAGAACTTACTCTGATTTTTTTTTCGGACGTTCTATTGAACATTCTGTCGCATCAATAATGACCCAGTTAAAGTTTTCGTCTGCTGTGGTAATGCTTCGTTTTGGCAGAGTAAAACGTCTTGATTTCATCAATGCATCTTCAACCTTGTTATAGGTTGGATTCACATTTCTTTCAGCGATATGGTAATTTGCCGCTAATTCCAGTTGAG
>NZ_DJDC01000129.1:0-5770 GCF_002430855.1 Acinetobacter sp. UBA5934
TTCGGGGTGCAGATTATCCTGCCGGGGTTTTTCGTATTGGTTCGCTCGGTATAACTCCTGTCGTACCTTACAGTCCTTGTGCCTATCTCTTGTTATTCTTCTATGGAACTTCCTGTTCCCGATGAGTTCATAATAGGAAAATTCCAGTATTCCGGATAGCAGCAAAGAGCAGAGATTGATGTGAGCCAAAGCGTACAAAATAGCCTAAATTTTATCCCCAGCAATTGGGGATAGTTTTGGAACCTGGATCCGTATGAAATGGGCACTGATTGCCAAATTGATCGTTTTTTAGCCAATTTTACTGGCAAAATGTTACAGATATGCTTAAAAACTCACCAACTTATTACAAAAGCCAATTTTTGTGCGTTTTGTGATCAGGGTTAAAATTTTAAGTTATTGATATTTATATTAATATACAAGTGTACTTCGTATAATGGCCATTATGTTAAATAGAAGATATGTTTGTATACGGAATCTTTAATTCTAATAGTGCCCATACGCACTGTTTATATTCAGACAATAACATTAGTTCATTAATATTAGCCGAATGAGGCAGTTCATCCCCATCTTCAATCAATATTTCCAAGTGTGCCGTAGCTGCTTCCATTGCATTTTGTAATGCTTCTTCAATGCTATTTCCAATAGCATTACATCCTGGAAGAGAAGGAAAATATACGGCATAAGGTTTTCCTTCAGATAAATCAATAGCAATGGGCTGTAGTAGCAACATTTTTCTCCATATAGAATTGGCTTGATTTAGGTGCTTTCATAAATACTCCAGCCTGACGCATTATACTTTTTACAGTACCTATAGGTAATTCTTGTGAGGGGTGAGGAATTGTTACCAAACCTTTTATGGCAGTATGTCGAAAATGATGATGACTGCCTTTAATTCGATGTAAATACCATCCCATATTCATTAAAGTTTTAATTAGATCGGCACTTTTCATTTTTTACTCCATATGGGGGAAAGATTCCCCCATCCTCTGTTTATTTTTTTTTCGATTGTTCGCGAATAATAATCACGACTTCTTTGACCAGTACTTCAAGAACTTTTAGCCCTACTTGAGTCAGCACTTTATCCATCTCTGTTCTCCATATTGGTTAGTGTGCAAAATCATATTAGTAGATACTTTCTTTAAAGTAAATAATTTTTTTTAAAAAAATATTATCTTTTTGAGATTTTGTTTACTTTGGTCTATAATTGTCTTTAAATCATATTTTTAGGTTGTTTAAGTAATGGAAAAAAAATATAAATTTTCAACAACTATCCCTATGGTTATAGGTCAATTAATTGTTATATATAGAAAAAAAATTGGAAAATCCCAGAAGGATTTAGCGAATGCTTTAGAAGTTGGGGGAGCAAATGCCTCAAAAATTGAAGCAGGAGATACAGTTATCTCAGTCGAACAGCTATTCATTATTTGTTTATTTCTTAAAGAAAAGCCTTCTAATTTTTTTCTTAAACTAGAAAAAGCTTTAAAAATTCTAGATGAAAACGGTATCTTGGTTAGTAATACAAAGATTAAAGACTTGTCGATAGATAAAGAGCATAAAACAACTACATTGGGTGGAGCAGCTCTAGGAATTGCTGGGGCTACAGGAGGCCTGTTAGGTCCTTTATCATTATTAGGAACTATTGGTTTAGCTGCCGGTGCGGTAGCAACAGCATATAAGACTTATAATGATTTAAGTAAAAATGAGGAAGTACAGCAAATAGAGCTACCTATTATTCAAGGGGATCAACTATATACTTATCTTATCCAAGCATTTTCTTAAATTTTTCTAAAATTAACATAATACACGTTATACGAAATGCTTCTTTTTATTTCATATAAATCATAAGCTTAATGTTTTTTTTAAAGCCCAGTCAGCACCGATTGGGCTTTTTTAGTATTTTTACCTGTTCCACGATCAATAAATAAGCAATGTTCCACGGTTTTAATAAGCCCAGGTAAATAATCAGGAAGCCTGATCTTTTTCTTTTTGGCGTTTGTCTAAGTCTTTCTTTAGTGCCTTTTTATCTTGGTAAGACGCAATCAGCATGATCGGGATCAGGATAGGAGCAACCACAATACCCAGGGCAATATCTTTCAGTTTCGGCATGATCTTTCTCCCTTATTTCTCAATCATTATCAAATACTGCATTCAGCACACGGCCAAATAAACCACGTTTTTTAGGTTGTGGTGCTGCCATATTTTGCAACGTGGCATGCTGTGGCGTTTGGCTGTCGCGTGCTGTGGCATTTTGTTGTGGCATTGCCACAATTTCTGCCACATCCTTATTTAAATTTTCTTTATTTTCAATATTTTGATCTGTTGTTGCATGCTGTGGCGTTTGGCTGTCGCGTGCTGTAGTGTTAGGGTGTGGCACTGCTGTGGCAGGTGCCACACTTTTTAACTCAATAAGGGTTTGCATACGGTCAATTTGTTGCATCAAACGTTCTTCACGCTCTTGGTATTTTTTGACTTCGTTTTCTAAATGAGAGATTAGTTTTTGTGTAGCTGCATCACTACTTTGTTTTGGTGGTTCAGTTGGTTTGGATAATTGGTCTGGTTCACCAAAGCATCGAATAACTTCCGCAATATCAAATTGGCCATCACTCGAACGTGATAAGCGTCCATTACGTACAGCTCTATAAATGGTCGATCTATCGACATTAAACTGTTTGGATACTTCGCTCAGTGAGAGTTTAGCCATTTAATTTTCAAGTCCTATTTATTATCTTTGAAGGCAAATAATATAACCATTAGCATATATTTTATGTCAAAACTGACCTACATATTAGAGTTACACCATATACCGCAGATTAAGAATATTTGCTTCAAATATATAATATTTAATATTTTTTTATGATTAAAAAATGAAAAAGCCCTGCTTGACTTACATCAAGCAGGGCTCTATATTTGTCGGTACGCAGTTATTTGATGTACCACCATCAAGTAACGAAGATCAGCAGAGTTGACGCTCGTGCAGATTTCACCAAAAGGCTTGTACCTGAACTCTATTTTCACTGTTATGTGCAGTAATATCAAGCCCAAAATGATAAGTCTTCGTTAGTTAAGTGTTTTTTTTCATCAAATAAGTATCCCAGATCGAGCTTTGCCTGCTTCTGCGTGCCCATTCTTTATGGTTGGCATGCGGTGCATGTGGAGGGAATAAGTGTCACTGGTGCATCGTAGCGATCGTCGAAAGGCGGAACCGTTACAGGGGAATCCCACATAAGCGGAGCGTTGAGAGTAGTTGTATAGGTTGGTTAAGTTGCATGTTGGGGAAACCCTCGCAGAGATACTGCCGTACTTCGACAAGGAGCGCGTGGGGGGAGGTGCAAGACCTTTAGTCCTTGTCTGCATAGTCAGCAAAACTATGTGCAGATACGACCGATGCGTGGCTCCGTCAGCCCGACTGGTAAATCGGCAATACTTAAGGGATGTGTCATTTTTTTAAGTGACAGCCCTTAGGGAGAGTATTGCCGAAACTCACTCAACGTTCACCATCAGCCCGAGCAAAGCGAGGGATGTGGGGGACTTGAGCGAGTGAGAGCATTTACAATATTGGATATAACTGTCTTTGATCTTATTGAAAGAGTTATTTAAAGGCAAAAAATAAGGGGTTATAGCCCGATTAACTTTTTTTTGTTATCTGACTACGTTATAAAAAAATATAGGGCTTAAATCGAAAATAAGAGAGAAATAGAGATATTTTAATTCTTTAAAGACAAACCCAGCCCCTTAAAGGGGTCTGGGTTCTTAAACAGCTAGTTTCTACGTATTTATACTGCATCAACAGTTTGAAAATATTATTACCTGCCAGGGCAATTCATTCTCATGATTTGTAGAATCGTTTTAAGACAGTTTTTCCGGTAAATCATGCTAGCCAAAGCATGTTGATGCCATCGAATATTACCGAAAAAAATCTGTTTTCAATCACCTTAAACGTTACCAACTTATCGGTATAGACTTTCCCAATTAACAGCGCTTACGTTTTTATTCGCTTGAACTGTCTGCAACCTCGATGTAGCAAAGGTTTTGTACTTGTCTGATTCTCTAACACTTCTAAAGATCGTCACCGATCACCACCTTGTTGTTTGCCTAGAATCGCTTTTCTGTGAACTCATCAACCAGAAATTAAATATCTACAACTCAAACGGTGTGAAGTGCGCCCACGTTAGTTCTACTTGTCTTTGATTCCAATGATTAACATTGAAATCGAGTAGTACGCTTATCTCTAACTTAACTAAAATCAATTCCATAATTCGCCAGACCGCAGTTCCAAGTCATTTCTGGGTTATATTTTCTAGTTAAATTAATAAGGTAAAGCACTTACTCTACGCATATCGACTGCCACCAACTTTTCTGTAGTTGTATGTTGACAGAGCCGACCTTACAGGCTTGAGCTATCCATTGACCGCCAAAGCAAATTGCAACGTATCTCTACGAATTCGGCAATTCACCGTGACGTGCCGAGAAATCCAGTTTAACACCTCATTCCCCTATGACCTCACGATCATCTCAAAAGCCCACCTGTGCGCCTTGACTATGCCCTTACGAAGCATCTGCCAAGCGGTTATTAACGCCATTCACTCAATCCTTGAGATGGCTCACCGTAACAAATAAAACAGGGTTAATTCACTAAGTTATCAGTCATATGTTGTAAACGCTGATAACCCGTCAATGCCCGTTTCCGTGTCGCCCTACGTGCATCACATAAACATGTGAACATAACTTTGTAACAGGTAGAAAGCGGGATTCACACCCGCCAGCCCCTATCGTAGCCGCACCAACTACCTTTCGGACGTATGCAGCTTCACCGATAAAACTTTTCACAACTTGGCAGGTTGCGAAAAGGGGTAATGTTGTTTGTTCATGGTTGGCAATCCATGAACAAACAATTTAAGGAAAATTGAATGTACGGATTGGCAGTCCAACTGAAAAACAATATCTACAAGGACCATCTTATGCGTAGCAGATACCATGTCAAGTCAAATTCCCGGAACTGCTTATTATAGAATAGCCAGACATGGCTATTATCCTTTAAAAAGTGATCTTTTAAGATCACTATTAAAAAAATCTTTGAAATACCTTTAAGAATCTACAAATAAGGCTATATTAATCATTAAATTTTTAGACTTAAAATGAAAAATGATTTATTACACTAAGGGAATAAAAGAAACAACTCATACGATATTGGCTTGCTTCTCTAAAGGGTATGATCTTGGAATTGTGGTTAAACCCTCCACTTCTAGTAATGCCGAATCCATCCTTGAAAAATGGAATAATCGCTATGATTTACTGAATACGCCACAGCAGCAATATCGAAAATTTTTGTCCGGACAAAGCACGTTTAGCTGCATAGTTCTGGACCGTGGTTACTCCCGTAAAGAAAATCTTACCGATGCTGATGTGTATCGTTATTTACGTGATAAATCGAAAAATGAAAATAAACTATATGAATTAAATCCTCCGGTCTTACTTTTGCTTTGTCGAGTAAATGATCTGATGCTGAAATTGCCGAACGGTGAAATTATTCAGAATAAATATGACCATCTTGATTATCTAAATGCGCAATTGGCTAAACAGGTTAAGGGATGTGAAAATTTTAGGAAGGTAGAATTAGCTGTGGGCGATTATATTTTTTTACAGCTCACCAAGCGCGCCAAGAGTATTAAAGAATTGCAAGAAATGGGCTTGAGTGAAAACACCAAGCACGCGACTAATTTCACTTGGCGATTAAACCAAGAAACCTTTGAAGCTGTACGTCAAAGGGGGG
>NZ_DJDC01000097.1:0-2177 GCF_002430855.1 Acinetobacter sp. UBA5934
TGAACGCCTTTACGCTCAAGAAGTTGTTTTGCGCGAATGCAATAAGGGCATACGGTGGTGGAATAAATAATTACTTCAGCCATTCAAATTCTCCAAGCGTATTATTTGCTTTTAATCAGGGGTAAACCTTGAACTTTCCAGTTGTTGATCCCGCCATCTAAACGATAGCTGTCAGCGTGACCGACTTGTTGTAAAGCAGTACCTGCGATTTGTCCCAGGTTACAAATAAATACCAGAGGTTGTTCCGCAGATTTTAACTCTTCGATATGACTTGCAATCTGGCTGTATGGAATATTACGGCTACCGCTGATATGACCTTCACGGAAATCTTTGGCATCACGTAAATCAATCAGCATTGCATTTTTAGCTTTCACTAAAATGCCTAAAGATTGTGGTGAAATTTTACGACCATTGCGTTGTCCTTCTAAAACAAAGAACAAAACAACCAACGCCCCAAGTGTTCCAAACAAGAAGGGGTGATTACCCATAAATTCGAACCAACGTTCCACAAGTCACCTAATTACAATTCAAAATTGCGTAGAGTATAGCCTATAAATATGGCGATCAAAATCACCGCTTCAAGGGCTAAGGGTTAAGAAAAATTAATTTTTTTGCTGCGCTTCGGTAATTTCATCGATTAAACGCAAATAACTGTCTAAACGGCGTTGCAAGATTTCACCAGACTCGGCTGCCTGACGCAAAGCGCATTGTTTTTCATGCTTATGCGTACAGTTGCGGAACTGGCAATGTCCGAGCAGATTTTCAATTTCAGGAAAACCGTGCTGCACCTTATCTAGCTCCAAATGCCATAAACCGAATTCGCGGATTCCCGGCGAGTCAATCAGTGCCGCACCTTCACCAAATGCAATTAAGCGGGTAGAGGTGGTGGTGTGCTGACCCAAGGCCGAGTTTTCCGAAATGATATTGGTTTTTTGCGCGGCATCCGGAACCATGGCATTAATCAGGGAGCTTTTGCCAACCCCAGACTGACCGACAAAGGCTACGGTTTCACCGGCTAGACGTTTTGCTAGTTCAGTCAAATCACCATCCGATTGAGTTTGCATCACTTCATAACCCAAGGCCTGATATTCTTTGACCAAGTCTAAAATCGGGTCATTTTCTTTAATTAAATCAGATTTATTGAGTACCAGAAGTGCCGGAATGTCTGCATCGGCACAGGCCACCAGATAGCGGTCAATTAAACTCGGTGCAACTTCCGGGAAAGATGCAAAAACAATCACGATCAGGCTGACATTGGCTGCGACCGGTTTAACCTTGTGATAACGGTCAGGACGGGTCAGCAAGGACTGGCGAGGGTGAATGGCGGTAATGATACCCAGACCGGTATTCGGATCGGCCTGCCATTTAACCCGGTCACCTGTGACCAGCGCTTCCAGATTGGTACGGGTATGACAGCGCCATACACTGCCGACTTCAATCGGTTTCCAAAAAGGTTCTGGTTCACCTGCTGCAACGACAGGCTTGACCGGATGCTCATCAGGCGTTGAGAGGGCTTGCACCTCAAGTTGACGACCATAGTGCTGAACCACCAAGCCTTCTAGGTCACTTGAAGTGTCGATTTCTTCTTGACGTGTTTGATGTTGTTTCTGAATGCGACGTTGCTGCTGTTCAGTTAAACGACGTTTACGAATTAAAGCCATTCATATCCTAAAAAAAGCATGGACTAAGAATGGCAAAAATAGCATGAAGCGGGGTAGGAGTTACAGCCAAGTTGCAATAAATTTGCTACTATAGCGGTTTTTAAGCCTAATAAGATTGCACATTTATGAGCAGCACTCCTGATACCCGCCTGATTTGGATTGACCTGGAAATGACAGGTCTGGATACAGATAACGACCAAATTATTGAAGTTGCAACCATTGTGACGGACGATAACCTGAATATTCTGGCGGAAGGTCCGGTGCTCGCTGTGCATCAGTCGGATCGCGTACTCAATGCAATGGATGAGTGGAATACCCGTCAGCATGGACAGTCAGGTTTGATTGAACGTGTACGCCGCAGTAAATTGACCGCGCAAGATGCCGAACAGCAAACCCTGGAATTTCTAAAAAAATGGGTTAATCCGAAATCATCTCCAATGTGTGGTAACTCGATTTGCCAGGACCGCCGTTTCTTGCACCGTTTAATGCCGGAAATGGAACAGTTCTTCCATTACC
>NZ_DJDC01000097.1:2305-9616 GCF_002430855.1 Acinetobacter sp. UBA5934
TCCATTACCGTAACCTGGACGTATCTTCAGTGAAAGAGCTGGCAAAACGCTGGCGTCCAGAAATTATGAGCGGCTTGAAAAAGAATGCTTCACACCTGGCGATGGATGACATCCGCGATTCGATTGCAGAGCTTAAATATTATCGTGAATATTTTTTCATTATGAATAAGTAACAGGATTCTTTCATCATGCTTTTTAGTTCTTCCTCTGGGAGAAAAATAAAGAGAGCATAAACAGTGATGAAAGAGGAGTGAACAGGGTTCAAAGAAAAAGGGGCGAAAGCCTCTTTTTTATGCTTTGTTATAACTGCTGAACGATTCCGAAGAGATAGGTTATCGGATTCAGCTGGAATTTGATAAAATGCAGCGGTGTTTTTTTAGATGTTAGATGACGAATGACTGATCTTCCTGAAGATGATGAATATGAGCGCCGTTTTGCCGGGGTGGAAAAAATTTATGGAGATGAGGCTTTTCGTCACTACGAACACAGTCATGTGATAGTGATCGGGATTGGTGGCGTCGGTTCCTGGGCGGTTGAAGCCCTGGCACGTAGCGGTATTGGTGAACTCACCCTGATTGATATGGATGTGGTGGCTGCATCGAATATTAACCGTCAATTACCGGCCATGGGCTCGACCTTGGGCCGGGAAAAAATTGAAGTGATGGCTGAGCGCTGTCATTCGATTAATCCACGGATCAAGATTAATCTGGTGGATGATTACTTAACCCCAGACAATGTCCAAGAACTGTTGGCCAACGCCCCCGATGTCGTTCTCGATTGTATTGATGACGTTAAAGCCAAACTGGCGTTAATGCTGCATTGCCGCTTTAACAAAATTCCTCTAATTGTGTCGGGCGGGGCTGGCGGAAAACTGGATCCTTTAAAAATCCGTGTTGCCGATTTGTCTAAAACTGAACAAGACCCAATGCTGGCGAAACTGCGTAGTCAGTTACGTGCCAAGGGGATTTGCAAAAAGCCCAAAGAAAAATTTGGCATTAGCTGCGTTTATTCGGTTGATAATCCATTTTCAGGCGCAGAGGTGTGTGCCAGTGCCGGCTTGCGCTGTGGCGGATATGGCTCGGCTGTAGTGGTGACTTCAAGTTTTGCCATGGTGGCCGTGGCAGAAGTATTAAAAAAACTGGCATTGAAAAAGCCTAAAACTGAAACTGCTCCATCAGTTTAAACAGAAAAAAAGATGAAGATGGATGAACGCGATTCTAGCTATTCGGGTTCATTCAAACTTTGTATATAAAATAAAAATGCATAAATCACGTATAAATTTATTCAACCTACTTCAACAAAAAAGCCAAAGTATTTTTCTATTATTTGACCTAAAAATACCACTTATGAATCTGGATCATTTTATTGAATTGCTAAAGGCTACATCATGATGAAACGCATTAATGTGGTCGGGACATCTGCATCGGGTAAAACCACATTTTCCAAGGCGATTGCAGAAAAACTCGGGCTACAGCACATTGAGCTGGATGATCTGTTCTGGCAGGACAACTGGCAACAAAGTGCAGATGAGGTGTTCCTGGCTAAATTGACGACACAAATGAATCACACAGTAACGGGTTATGTGATTGACGGCAATTACTCGCGAAGCATTCCGGTGAAATGGCGCGAGGTTGATGTGGTAATCTGGCTGGACATTCCCTTTCATGTCAATATGTGGCAATCGCTAAAGCGGGCAATACAACGTGCAGTAACGGGCCGAACACTTTGGCCAAGTTCCAATAACACAGAAAGTTTCGGTCGAATGTTAAGCCGGGATTCAATTATCTGGTGAATGATCAAAACCCACCAGAAAAACCGGAAAAAATATTTGAGCATGATGGAGGATCCGCAGTATCAGCATATTCGCTGGATCCATTTGAAATCCTCCAGACAGGCTCAGCAGTTTTTAGCCGCTTTATAAAAATTAAAGCCCAAAATAGTAAGCTAGTACACAAATGATGATTGTCAGCAAAATCAGTTTGATGACCCCGGATGTGCCCACCTTATGTGAGGTATGTGCAGGATGGCTTTTTAGCTGTGCTGTGCTAGGCGGAATAGCCGCTGCACCATCCAGAGGGTTGGCAACTTCAACTTTGGTCAGTCGTGCGGACTGATAATGATTGGCAACTTTAACAATAAATTTTGCAGTTAAATCGTCCAGCTTCTGTGAGAAATGGCGTAAATTCAGCTGTTCTTCGGGTGTTAGTTCACTACCATCGGCATGATAAGGATGCTGCTGTTGTTGTCTAATATAACCAGATAAAGCCTCTAAACGATGTAAGGTAATATGTGCATAATCTGCCTGATACTCACCTGGCAGTAAAGGCAGATATTTAGTCTCTAACAATGGTGAGCCATCCGCATTTTCGCTTGCAGTTTTCGGGATGCCATAATAAGGATAGTCGCGATTTGCAGGTTCAATAAAGCCCTGCGCAAACTTGCTGTCGAATAATTCATTATTGGTATAAATCTGAATGTCATCCCAATTCGGCTGTTGCAGATCGGCCTCAATACGTTTTGCCAGTTTTGAGTTTAGCTCGAAACGCCAGAAGGTTTCCTGACGGCACTGTTCCTGCTGCGGCTTGGGTGCTTCATAGTCATGATCGGCGCTATACCATTCAGCTAATTCCTTGCCAAAAATCCAGGCGGTCTTTTTATTCTGCTCGTGACTGACAATAAAATGCGGAATGGCAAGCAATTCGATATTGGCATTCGGGTTTTGCTCATCATTTAATAAACTGGAACTATGCAGGCTGATGCGCTGAGTTCCTCGTTTTTTCAGGCCTTCCAGCCAGATTTGAAAATGCTGGGCCAGTAAATGCTGTGACATCAGATCACGGAAACGTAAATTATGCTGGTTAAAAATGGCATGTTGTACCCAATGAGTAAAACTCAAATTTTGGCGGAGATACTCATTGCCATATGTAACCAATGTCAGTTGTTGTTTCCAAATTTGATCGAGTGCCATTGTTATTGATCTCATAAATATTGGCTTTATCTTATACTTTTTATAAATCTGGATGCTAATCTAATTTTTCCTCTATATGGAACTTCATCAATACGTTCAAAAACTGTTAGAATATGGGGTTTTATTATATTTTTAAATTGTTGCTTTGAGAGTTACTATGTCACTGGAAGCCCTGACCACTGAAGCGCTCGCTGCGATTGCAGCAGCAGAGGACCTTGCTACACTCGATCAAGTACGAGTGCAATTTACAGGGAAGAAAAGCCAGCTCGCGGAACAATCCAAGGCACTGGGTAAAATGGACCCGGAAGAACGTAAAGTTTTTGGGGCCAAAATTCATGCGGTTCGTGAAGCCATTACAGGCGCATTGACGACTCGTCAGACTGAATTACAAAAAGCTGCATTAGAACAAAAGCTTGCTAGCGAAACTGTTGATATTACCTTACCAGGCCGTGGTCAAAGTGTGGGCAGCATTCACCCTGTGACTCAAGTGCAAGAACGTATTTGCCAGTTCTTTACCAAAGCCGGTTTCACGGTTGCGACCGGCCCTGAAGTTGAAGATGATTATCACAACTTTGAAGCATTGAACATTCCGAGTCATCACCCTGCACGTGCCATGCATGACACTTTCTATTTTGATGTGAATCATTTATTGCGTACCCATACTTCTGGTGTGCAGATTCGTACCATGGAAACCCAACAACCACCGATTCGTATTGTTTGCCCGGGCCGTGTTTATCGCTGCGACTCGGATCAAACCCATTCGCCAATGTTCCATCAAATTGAAGGTTTATACATTGCGGAAAATACCAGCTTTGCAGAATTGAAAGGTTTGTTGATTAACCTGTTGAACGAATTCTTTGAAAAAGACTTAACCGTACGTTTCCGTCCATCTTACTTCCCGTTCACTGAGCCAAGTGCAGAAGTAGATATTATGGATGAACGTGGTCGCTGGTTAGAAGTTTTAGGTTGCGGTATGGTGCATCCGAACGTGCTTCAAGCAGCGGGCATCGATTCTGAAAAATACAAAGGTTTTGCGTTTGGCTTAGGTGTGGAACGTTTTGCCATGCTTCGCTACGGTGTGAATGACTTGCGTATGTTCTTCCAAAATGATGTGCGTTTCTTACGCCAGTTTGCTTAATGGTTTAAATACAGATTTAACAATTTAAAGGTTTATAGAAATCCCCCTAAATCCCCCTTTAAGAAAGGGGGACTTCCACAGTCAAAAATAGAGTACGTGGCTTTCCCCTCTTTTTAAAAGAGGGGTTAGGGGAGATTAAGGAAATTGAATTTATGAAAATTAGCGAAAATTGGTTACGCACCTGGGTTAACCCAGCTATTGATAGTGAAAAACTGTCTGATCAATTGACTATGCTTGGTCTGGAAGTGGATGAATTGGCGCCAGCGGCTAAACCTTTTACAGGTGTGGTTGTAGGTGAAGTGCTGACTGTAGAACAACATCCGGATGCTGACCGTTTACGTGTGACCACAGTAAATATTGGTTCTGGCGAGCCATTACAAATTGTCTGCGGTGCACCAAACGTACGTGCCGGCATGAAAGCCCCAGTGGCAACCATTGGTGCTGTACTTCCAGGCGATTTCAAAATCAAGAAAGGCAAACTTCGTGGTATTGAATCACAAGGTATGCTTTGCGGTGCTTCGGAAATTGATCTTGAAGATAAAATCGATGGTTTGTTAGAGCTACCAAGTGATGCACCTGTAGGCGTGAACATCCGTGAATACTTAGACCTGGATGACAAGGTTATTGATATCAGTATTACGCCAAACCGTGGTGACTGTTTCAGTATCCGCGGTATTGCCCGTGAAATTGGAGTGATTAACCAACTTCCAGTCACTGCACCTGAAATCAAGGAAGTGGCTGCGACCATTTCTGATGAGAAAAAAGTGGTTGTTGATACTGAAGGTTGCCCACGTTACTTAGGCCGTATCATTAAAAACGTCAATACCAAAGCTGCGACACCAGTATGGATGGAGCGTGCGCTTGCTCGTTCTGGTATCCGTCAGCACAGCATTTTGGTGGATATTACCAACTACGTCTTGATGGAACTGGGTCAACCGCTACATGCATTTGACGGTGGCAAGGTTCAAGGTGCTGTGCATGTTCGTCAAGCTACGGCGGGCGAAAAACTTGTGCTGTTGAACGAGCAAGAAGTTGAGCTGCAAGATAACGTTATGGTGATTGCAGATGATGAAAAAGCATTAGCAATTGCCGGCATCATGGGCGGCTTGTCTTCAGCAATCAGCGATGAAACCACTGAAATTTTCTTAGAATCAGCATTCTTCGCGCCATTACACATTGCCGGTCGTGCACGTAGCTTCGGTTTACATACCGACGCATCACAACGTTATGAACGTGGTGTCGATTTTGAATTGCCAATGATGGCCATGCACCGCGCATCACAGCTGATTGCTGATCTTGCTGGTGGTGAGTTTGGTCCAATTACGGTTGCAGAAAAAGCTGAGCTACTGCCAACACGTGATGCAATTGAACTGAATCAAGCTCAAGTCGATCAATTGTTGGGTTATCGCGTTGAATCTGACTTTATTACCGATGCCTTGCAGCGTTTAGGTTGTGTAGTCACTGTCAAAGCACAAGGCCAGTGGAGTGTTGTTCCTCCTTCACACCGTTATGACATGGCCATTTATCAAGATTTGATTGAAGAAGTGGCACGTATTCACGGTTATGACAATATTCAAATCAGCTTACCTGTAATTGAGGTGAAACTTGCCAAACATCAAGACCAGTTTGAATTGCCTCAACTTCGTCAAACCTTGGTCACTTTAGGTTATCAAGAAGCGATTAGCTTTAGCTTTGCCGATGCCAAACTTGAAAAGCAATTGAATCCGGCAGTTAACCCATTAATGTTGGCGAATCCAATTTCAAGTGATTTGGCTGCAATGCGTTCGACGCTGCTATCCAGCCTAATTCCATGTGTACAGTACAATATCAACCGTCAGCAAAGCCGTGTGCGTTTCTTTGAGCTAGGTTTACGTTTTGATTATCAAGATGCAAAAAGCATTCATGATTTAAAACAGATTCCGACTTTGGCTTTAATTGCAGTCGGTGCTAAAAACGCTGAATCATGGCATGGCAAAGCACAGCCGATGGATTTCTTTGACCTTAAAGGTGAAGTGGAAGAAATTTTAGCGGCAGGACGAGTGAAAGTTGAATATGTGCGTTCGGAGCGTAGCTGGTTACATCCTGGTCAATCTGCTGAAATTTTAGTAGATGGAAAATCAGTAGGTTATCTCGGTCGTCTACATCCATCTTTGGAAGATGAGCTCGATTTGGGCGTGTCTTGGGTCGCTGAACTCGATCAAAAGGCTATTTTGCAAACTTATGTATCTAATTTTACAGAATTATCACGTTTTCCATCGGTAAGACGTGATATTGCGCTTTTAATTAATGATAAGATTAATGTTAGCGAAATTCAGGGACTTATCGAAAAAACAGGTGGGGAGCTGCTAGACTCGACATGGTTATTCGATGTGTACACTGGACAAGGAGTAGAAGAAGGGAAACGCTCACTGGCATTTGCACTTCTCTGGCAGCATCCAAACCGTACACTGGAAGATGCTGAAATTAAATCAGGTATGGATAATATCCTTCAAGTGTTGGAAAACACTTACCAAGCGACATTGAGGGCTTCATGACAGCACTAACAAAAGCAGAAATGGCTGATCATTTAAGTGAGCTCACGAGTTTAAACCGTCGTGAAGCTAAACAAATGGTCGAGTTGTTCTTTGATGAGATTAGCCAAGCGCTAATCTCAGGCGAGCAAGTTAAACTTTCAGGTTTCGGTAACTTCGAGTTGCGTGATAAACGCCAACGTCCAGGTCGAAACCCGAAAACGGGTGAAGAAATTCCAATTTCTGCACGCCGTGTAGTTACCTTCCGTGCAGGGCAGAAATTCCGCCAGCGCGTTGGAAATGAGCAGATCGATTGATCTGCTTTTTTTTGTTTTCAAATTTTAAGAGGGTCTTTTGTTTCAAACAGTACGGAACAGTGGTGTTTGTAGATTAGATCGTTTCATGTATTTTTATATGATTGAACTTTATTTAAGTCATAAAAAAAAGAGAGCCAAAAGGCTCTCTCTTTTTTTACTGAATAATCGTAAAGATTATTGAGCAGCAGAAGCAGCAGCTTCAGAAGCTGGAGCAGCAGCAGCAGCGTCAACAGCAGAAGCAGCAGCGTCAGTAGCAGCAGAAGCTTCAACAGTAGCAGCAGAAGCAGCAGCAGTAGCTTCAGAAGCAGCTACAGTAGCTTCAGATGCAGCAGCATCAGCAGCAGGAGCTTCTTCAGTTTTTTTAGCACAACCAACGAA
>NZ_DJDC01000035.1:0-3080 GCF_002430855.1 Acinetobacter sp. UBA5934
ACCGCTCTGCCACGCTTCCAATGGCGGCTATGATATAAATAAAATCCTAACTTGGCAAATACTTTTCCATGTTTTTCTTATCAATCGCTTAAAATAAAAACAAAACCAGTTAATTTGCTGAATTTTCAGGCTTTTCGTAACGAATTACATTCACATACCATAGTTTTTCACCAGAGGGAGTCATTACTTTCACTTCATCATCCACCTGCTTTCCCAGTAAAGCTCGTGCCATCGGTGAATCAATGGAAATATGCTGTGGATGATGATCATAAATTTCATCTACACCGACTATGCGCAAGGTTTTTTGCTCCCCTTCCTCATTTTCAATTTCAACCCAGGCACCAAAATATACTTTACCTTCTTGTTCAGGAGAAAAATCAATGATGCGCAGCTCTTCCAGACGCTTACCTAAGTAACGGACACGGCGATCAATCTTACGTAAAATTTGCTTGTTGTACTGGTAATCAGCGTTTTCCGAACGATCGCCGAGACTGGCTGCCCAGTTCACTTTTTTAGTAATTTCTGGTCGTTCTTCATGCCACAAGTGTTGTAATTCTGCGGCTAATTTGTCATGTCCAGCACGTGTAATTAAGTTAGATTTCATGATAGTTTTTGAAGTTATGCTTACATTTTGCTTACAAGAATGGTCTATTCTATCCCCTATTTACACACAACTAAAGTTTATAAAATTAATTCCCTAATAAAATTAGTTTGTTATGTTACAAATTTTTAAAAACTTTCGTACAAAATTTGACAAGTATATTTTTCAGCCTTATTATGCGCGCATGTTTTTAGATTGTTTAATTTTTAATCTATGTAGAGATTCTACATGATTCTCCTTTTAATCTTATGTCATTTTGAATGACGTCATGACTGCCCAACCCTTATTGAATTTATCAAACTTGAAAAAGTCTGAGGCTGTGCGCCTTTACTTTTTAGGGCATAAATTACTTGTAGCGGAGACAACATGCACAGTAGTTCAACTTCTGGGGCGAGGCTTTGCCTTAACTCATTAACTTCTTCTCTCTCGTTAAAAATTCTTGCATTTAGCGCCCTGTTATTTCCTTTTCATAGTATCAATGCAAGTAAGTCGTTCCAATATGATTCTGTGGTCAGCGGCAAACAGCTCACCGTGGTTTCAGTGGAAAATTCAACCACAGTTTTTAAAGATGGTTCGCACCAACATGGTTTTGGTTATGACCTGGCGCGTAACTATGCCAACAGCTTAAATGTTAAACTGGTGTTTAAAACGGTGCCAGATAATGCTACAGCACTGAAATGGGTTTCACAGGGTAAAGCCAACTTTGCCATGACGACTGCCAATATCAGTGAAATTGAACAAAAACGTTTGACTTCTTTTTCAGCTACCTGTGGTGATATCAGCAGCTTGCAACAAAATGGCTTAAATACCAAACTGAATTGGGTATTTAGACATGCAGATGATCCGCTTACCCAAACTGCCAGCGGTTTTGTCTGTAAAGGTAAACAGTCGGGTGCAATTCGCCAGTTGGCATCCTTCTATAATCAGAATGTGGTGCAAGAACACTCATGGGATAGTATTCAGCGTGATTTAAATCAACGTATGCCGATTTATAAAGCCAGCTTTAAAAATACTGCAGCAAAATATGATTTAGATTGGCATTTATTGGCAGCGATTGGTTATCAGGAATCGTATTTAAAACCGAATTCTGTTTCACCTACCGGTGTGCGTGGATTAATGATGCTGACCAACAGTACTGCAAGAGCCATGGGAGTCAGTAACCGAACTGACCCAGCTCAAAGTATTGAAGGTGGTGCGAAATATTATGACCAGATGTTAAGTCGCTATTCAGATGTGCCTTTACCTGACCGTAACTGGTACGCGCTGGTTGCCTATAATATGGGACCGGGCGCAGTGAATCAGATTCAAAAGCGTATTCAGGCCCAAGGTAAAAACCCGAATAACTGGGTCAATCTATATAGTTACTTAGATCGTAACAAGGCCAGCAATGGTCGTTACCGTCAGGCGGTGCAGTATGTCACCCGTATCCGTGCTTATTTAGAACATATTAAAACTTCAGAGCTAGTGAATATTTAATATCTTACAGGCATAAAAAAGCTTACCTCAGGGTAAGCTTTTTTTATGCTTAAAATGACTCAAGCAATGATTTTTTAGCAAAATAGCTTAAGTTGTTTGCTCAAGTACTTTCTTGAATAAATCTTTTTGTTCTTGGCTTGGCTTCGCTGTTTGTAAAGCCATTAATTGTGACATATCGCCTTGAACCTTGATTTTACCGGTCATAAATGCTTGCATTGCTGCAGCCATGTCAAATTCCAGGAACACTTTACGAAGAGTTTCACCATCCATGTTCAAAGTAGTTTTGGCATTTGAAGATAGACCTTTTTTAATTGCACCACCATCCAAAGACAGTTCAGTATTACCTTGTGTATCAGACACCACCAAGTTGATTGCTAAATTTGCCAGTGCCGGCGGCAAGTTTAAATCACCAGCTTGCGTAGTTAATGTTTCTACAGTTGAAAACCAATCATCAGTTAAAAAGGCAGGCATGATCTTTCCTCAATTTATTTGTTCATTTGTGTCGCCTATCCAGACAACATCTTTGGTAAGCTATTTTGCTTGAAGATTGTTATAGCATGTAAAATTGTTTTCTGCTTAACGTTTTTTGTACGATGCGTTCAATTTTTATGTTTTTAATACATTTATAAATAAATCAGATATATAAAATAGACACCAATCCTAAAATTGGTGTCTGAAAATACTCTTATTCTGCAGCAAAACCTAAATTGACCATATTGATCCGTTTATTTTGCCCTTCTTCTTCAGTTGAGCAACTGCCGGTAAAATCAATTTCACGTTGTGCATCTAAAGCTTCAAAGTCAAACAATTCGCGGTCCGCCAGTTGCGAAGGGGATACATTTTGCATGGCACCAAAAATACTGTGTAAACGTTTCGGATATTGAGCATCCCATTCACGCAGCATATTGTTAATCATCGCGCGCTGTAGATTTTCCTGTGAACCACACAAATTACATGGAATAATCGGGAACTGACGCATTTCTGCATATTTGATGATGTCTTT
>NZ_DJDC01000157.1:0-13844 GCF_002430855.1 Acinetobacter sp. UBA5934
GCTTAAGATAACTGGATAAGAAAATGAGAGGATGCTGAAGAAAGTCTTCCGGCTCTGCTATTCCCAACAGCAAGCCATTGCTATGACAAGAAGGGCAGGCAGGATAGTGGTGATTTTCTTGTTGATAAAGATGAACATAACATTGCTGGCATTGATGACACTCAAACTTCATCGGCATAGGCATAAACAAAGACATAGCGAACCTCTTGAAAATTTTAATTGTTATATAAAGGTATAAAGCAAAAAGCAGACCATAAAATAGTCAGTACAACAAGAGCAACTCAATATACAGTACACTTAAATGTGCTATAGATTAAAAATTTAAATCCTATAAAATCAATATATTGGCTTGGTTATGTGCGTTGAAAGCGTTGTAATGTGCCTTGCCAATAGTAGTTGGCCATTGCCACCGGATGTTTAAACACATCTTGTATTTCAATCGTGCCCTGAAGTTGACCAGGTTGCTGACAATGAGGGCATTTAGGATAAGAGGTTAAAATGGCATCTGAGCTGTATTTTTGCAGGTAAACCGTTTTGCAAGAAGGGCATTCAAATTTTATCGGCATTTTAGGAGCAGCAAGCATGTTAGGTATTACCGGTTATTTTTTGCGCCAATATACCTTAATCTTGTTGCAAAAATAAGTCCTGAAATGACATAAAAGGGACTTATAAGCCCCTTTTATTGTAATTTTTTTTAATTATAGCTTGGTGAAAATTTCTTCACGACTCAGGCGTGACTTAGGTAATTGAGCATTAAAATCGGTTTCACTGCGGTAGCCGAGCGTCATGATTACCGATGGAATTAAACCTTTTTCATCTAATTCCAATTCTTGACTAATGATTTGCTCATCAAATCCGCCTATAGGCGTAGCATCAACCCCTTCAATACCGGCAGCTAGTAGCAATTGACCTAACGCAATAAAAGTCTGGTTTTCCGCCCAGCGTTGAATATCACCTTTTTCATTACGGTAATAATCCACATAACCAGAACGGCTGTCTTTTTGCCCCTGTTTGGCTTTTTCATCCTTAAAACGACCACTAAGATCATCTTGGTTAAGCAAGGTATTTAAATGCTGTTCGCTGATATCCGCTTTGGTACAGAACAGAATGGTATGCGAAGAATCTAAAACTTTAGGCGCATTGTAGGCATATTTCCCGACCAATGCTTTAGCGATTCGCTGTTTAGCAGCATCATGATCTGCAATAAAAAAATGCCAGGGTTGAATGTTGATGGAGGACGGGGTGAGACGCAGGATTTCTAAGAAACGTTCAAACTGCTGTTGAGGAATTTTTTTGTTCGCGTCATATGCTTTTGTGGTATAGCGTGATTTTGAAACGTTTAACAAATCCATGAATACGGTCTCCACAATTGAATGTGGTTTTATTTTAACTTATTATCGAACAGAAAATCTTGGAAGAAATCTTCAAATGCTTATACTTTGGCATGATGAAATCATAGGCTAAGTTTCTGAATAAAATGAAGCGTTAATAGTTATAGACAATGACTAAATACGAAATCGATATTGGTACTTTTGGCTAAATCACGTTTAATTGAGTCATCACAAAGTTTTTAGCTAGAGTCGGCCCATGATAGATGATACAAACCATTTTAAAAGACGATTAAAAACTCGGCAGCAGATTGGGTTATGGGTGGGTCTGGCAGATGCTTACGGCACTGAAATTGCAGCCAATGCCGGCTATGACTGGTTACTGATTGACGGTGAACATGCGCCGAGTGATTTAAGAACCACACTTTCTCAACTGCAAAGTATTGCAGCCTATCCATCACAAGCTGTGGTCCGTCCACCTATAGGCAGTGTACAGCTGATTAAGCAATTTTTGGATATTGGGGCGCAAACTTTATTGATTCCCATGGTGGAAACGGTTGAGCAGGCTGAACTGATGGTGAAAGCTGTACGTTATCCACCAGAAGGGATTCGTGGCGTAGGTGCTGCATTGGCACGTGCCACGCGCTGGAACAGTATCCCGGATTATTATGCAACAGCACATGAAAATATTTGTCTGCTGATTCAGATTGAATCGGTGACAGGACTGGAAAATCTGGATGATATTGTAAAAGTGGATGGCATTGATGGCGTGTTTATTGGCGCTGTAGATTTGTCTGCCACTATGGGTTATCAGGGTAATCCGAATCATTCGGAAGTACAAAAAACGGTTGTTGATGCTATTCAGCGTATACGTGCATCGGGCAAAGCAGCAGGAATTTTATCAACGACTCATGAAGTAACTCAAAAATATATCGATTTGGGTACAGAGTTTGTTGCTGTAGGTGTAGATACCAGTGTCTTGATGAATTCACTACGCGAACTTTTGGCAAAATATAAAAGTGATGCGGAAGTGATAAAATCTGAAGGTGGTTATTAATCTGAAATATGAGCTTCTATAGTACGTATTATGGAGTCTGAATGACTTTATCTGTAATGTAGAAGCTCAGTGATCAAAAAATGTCGTTAATACGCCCAGGTCTTTAATTCTAATTTTAGATTTTTTTGCTTAGGATCAATTTCTAAAATCTGCGCTGAATGATCACGCCAGTCTCCTAGCACAATCCGTTTTTTACCCTGAAGATTATGAATTGCAGGGCGATGCGTATGACCATGAATCAGCACATCAATATCCTTTAATGCAGAATCAACGGCATATGCATTCACATCCATAATCTCATAAGACTTTACTTGCTTGGTTTCAGCACTTTTTTTACGGAAACCATTGGCCAGTTTTTGCCGAAAACTTAAAGGCATACGTTTTAAAAAACCTAAAAGTAATGGATTACGAATGATCTTACGGAATTTTTGATAGGACACATCGTCAGTGCAGAGCAGGTCGCCATGTTCCAAACGGTATGTAGTTTCGACTATTTTTAAGATTGCCGGTTCAGACAGCAAGGTGCCCTTGAACTGTTTTAAGAATTTTTTACCTAAAGCAAAATCACGGTTGCCTGCCTGAAAATAAACATGATTGCCGGCCTGATGAAACTTTTGCAGGGCATGGACAATTTCATCCAGCCAAGGAGCAGTGTAGTCATCGCCAATCCAGGCATTAAACCAGTCACCCAAAATATAGAGCTGGGTATTTCTATCTTTATAACTGTCTAATAAATCCAAAAACCCCCGAACGAGTCGAGGGTGTTCAGGTGACAAATGTAAATCAGAGATAAACAGATAGGTCACTAATTTTTCCTTAATACTTCCTCTCAAAGTCCATTTATTGGATATATGGACTATATCCTTAACATTATTGCGTTTTAAAGCACTGCTTTAAAACTCATTAAAGACGGAGAGGACGTTTTTTATTCAGAAATGATTTTTGCAGATTCAATTACAACGTTCTCTAGAGGAACGTCAGCGTGGTAGCCACGGTTACCTGTGCGAACGCCTTTGATATCCGCAACAACGTCCATACCTTCAACCACTTTACCAAATACGGCATAACCCCAACCTTGAGCTGTTTTACCAGTGTGGTTAAGGAAAGAGTTGTTTTTCACGTTAATGAAGAACTGAGCAGAAGCTGAATGAGGAGCTTGAGTACGCGCCATTGCGATCGTACCTTCTTCATTGCTTAAACCGTTGTCCGCTTCGTTTTCAATTGAATCACGAGTTGCTTTTTCTTTGAAATTTTCATCCATGCCACCGCCCTGGATCATGAAACCGTCAATCACACGGTGGAAAATTACGCCATCATAAAAACCATCACGAACGTATTCCAAGAAGTTAGCAACAGTTTTAGGTGCTTTTTCTGAGTTAAGTTCAAGAACAATACGTCCTTTATTGGTGTTTAATTCGACTTGAGGAAAACTCATTCTATAATCTCCTGATCATGGACAAAAAAGCCATGGGTTTTTGGTTGAGAGAAGCATAAGCAAACTGTAAACTACAAGGCAAGCAAAAACGTTATTTTCTTTGTTAAAAATCGAGAAAAGCGTTTTAATTATCCTATTTTATCTTATAGAAGTGATTTATCAACTATGAAGCCGAATGATGTTGTTTCATCCCTGCCAAATAACCCGACAACAAGTACTCAACCTGTCGATGCTGCGCAGCAAGAACAACAGCCTGGCTTAGATTTTGTACGTCAGGTCATTACTGACGATTTGGCAGCAGGCCGTACACAGCAAGTGATCACACGTTTTCCACCAGAACCCAATGGCTATTTGCACATTGGTCACGTGAAAGCGATTTGTTTGAACTTTGGTATTGCGCAAGAATTTGATGGTTTATGTAACTTGCGTTTTGACGATACCAACCCGGACGCAGAAGAACAAGAATATGTGGATGGTATTGCCAACGACGTAAAATGGCTTGGTTTCGAATGGAATGGCGAACCGCGCTATGCATCTAGCTATTTCGATCAACTGTACACATGGGCAGTACAGCTGATTGAACAGGGCGATGCTTATGTCGATTTGCAAACGCCTGAAGAAATCAAGTTAAACCGCGGTTCATTTGTAGAGCCAGGTAAAAACTCTCCATACCGTGATGCGACTGTAGAAGAAAACCTGGCGCGTTTTGAACAAATGCGTAATGGCGAGCTGGGTGAAGGTCAGGCAGTACTGCGTGCCAAAATAGATATGACATCGCCGAACGTACATATGCGTGATCCGATTATGTATCGGGTATTGCATTCTGAACATCACCAAACTGGTGATAAATGGAAAATGTATCCGATGTATGACTATGCTCATCCATTATCAGATGCCATTGAAGGTGTAACGCACTCACTTTGTACACTTGAGTTCCAAGACCATCGTCCATTCTATGACTGGATTGTGGAAAAAGTGAAATCACCAGCTGTTCCGCATCAGTACGAATCTAGCCGTTTAAATGTCGATTACACCATTACCTCTAAACGCAAACTGCGTAAACTGGTAGAAGGTGGCTTTGTCCAAGGTTGGGACGATCCACGTATGCCAACCGTTGTCGGTATGCGCCGTCGTGGATTTACACCAGAAGGTCTGCGCGATTTCTGTAAACGCGTCGGTGTATCTAAGGTTGATGGCAGTATTGTCGATGTAGCCATGCTGGAATACTGCATCCGTCAGTCTTTGGAAAATACCGCTGCGCGCGGCATGGCTGTGCTTGACCCAATTAAAGTGACATTAACCAATCTTCCAAACGATATGGATCTGACTCACTCACGTCATCCAAATGTCGACATGGGCGAGCGTATCATTCCATTAACCTCTGAAATTTTCATTGATCGTAAAGACTTTGAAGAAGAACCACCAAAAGGCTTTAAGCGTTTAATCCCAGGTGGTGAAGTGCGTTTACGTCATGCTTACGTGATCAAGTGCGACGAAGTCATTAAAAATGCTAACGGTGAAGTGGTTGAACTGAAATGTTCAATTGACCCGGAAACTTTAGGTAAGAACCCGGAAGGCCGTAAAGTGAAAGGTGTCATTCATTGGGTATCGGCAACTAAAGGTGTTCCTGCTGAAGTTCGTATTTACGACCGTTTATTCACTGAATCTGACCCAGAAGTGGGCGATGACTTCCTGGCTAACTTAAATCCTGAATCACTCAAAGTGGTTCAGGCAGTGATTGAGCCAGCATTGGCAGAAGCGAAGCCTGAAGATCGTTTCCAGTTTGAACGTGAAGGTTATTTTGTTGCAGATCAACATGATCACACAACAGCAAAACCAGTGTTTAACCGTATTCTGGACTTAAAAGACAGCTTTAAGCCAGGAAAATAAGCAAGACACAGCTTTGCCTGATTTGAAATAATCTTTTTCGGAATATAAAAAGCTCAACTTAGGTTGGGCTTTTTTTTTGTAGCATCTAAGCAAGAATTGGTTCTAACTGTGTATGGTTTATTATGTAATCTTATAAAATCACGTCTTTTTCTTATTCTAAAACCGCTAATTAATGAGACAGTATAAAGAGCTATCACTTTAAAAAGATGAGGGTAAGAAAAATGAATAATGTTGTTATCGAAACACAGATGTTAATTCGAAAACCGGTTGCCGAAGTGTTTAATGCCTTTGTTGATCCAGAAATTACCCGCAAGTTCTGGTTTACTTCCTCTACCGGACAATTAATGGAAAACAAAAACGTCGATTGGTATTGGGAAAAATATGAAGTGACAACCAGTGTTTTTGTAGAGCAGCTTATTAATAATCAATTCATTCAGATTATGTGGGGTGAGCCAAAATCTACGGTAGATTTTATTTTTGAAAAAATATCCGATAACGAAACTTTTATTAGAATCCGTAACTACGATATTCCTTTAGATGGTTCAGAATTAATTGCTTTTGTGATTAAACATACCAATGATTTCACTACGCTTTTAGATGGCTGTAAGGCCTATCTGGAGTATGGTGCACAATTGAATTTGGTCAACGACAGACTTCCACCATTTGATTAAAGTTTTAAGAAAGTTCTTTGAAAGATAGGCAGTAGGTCAACTGACCAAAATTAAAATGATCATTCTGCTTATTTTTAGACATCTTAGAATTGATTAACACGACTTGACAGCCTGGCGCTTTAATTTTTTTTAGCCCCATTTTAATGGGGCTTTTTTAATCTTTTAAATTGGCTAAACTCAGAATTAAGGATTTTTCTGTTCAGGTTCTTTTAATAATAAAGCAGGCAGCAAACGTTTTTTGGCCTTATCACGTAACTTTTTTTTGATGTACAACACCAAAGCAAAACAGGTGGTGGTCAGGGTCAGCAACATGCTATTCATAAAGCTCATGAGAGAACTGACATAGCCGATGGTGGTTAAGCGATTCATCATCTGAATGACCTGAGGACTACTTTCTACCCCAGTAATGGCCCAGGTACACAGGTGTTCGCAATTATTAATAATCAGATGATACTGGTTCTCGTGCATACGCGAACGCATACGCCGTACCACTTTACGGCCGCGAAATTTGGGATTGTCATATTGCTGGATAATAATGGTTTTACCAAAACTGAATTTTTCCAGTGAGGTGATTTCAATGGGGCGTTTCTTAAATAAATGGGCAAAACCTGAATAATGAATCACCCGGCCACGACCTGCATAAATGCCGTGATGAGAATATCCAAAGTGTTTAACAATAAGATGTGCCCCTAAAGGAAATCGTGTTTTCTGCTGTTGCATGTAGACGTTTAACCAATAAAGTTACAAATATATTTTAGTGAGCTAGTTTACTGCTTCTTTGTTAAAGAATCGACTCTTTCACTCAGCCAAATGATTTTTTATGAAACAATGGCTTTGCGAATTGAGCCAAGACATGAATGCTGGCACAAGATGGAAATGAAAAATGACAGCTTATTTTAAATATGTCCTTGTGATTGTTATAAGTTTTACCCAGCTCGGCCATGCCGATATTCATAGCCAGCATTGGCAAAATGAAGTGCTCGATGTTGATATTGTAAAAATAGATCAGCCACAAAACTTGCGCCTGTTTTTAAAGGATCGCCAAACGAATAAACCTTTGCGTAAATTCAAGGCTGTGGGAAAGCAGCTGAAAGCATGTGAAAAGCTGCTCTTTGCCATGAATGCCGGCATGTATCACGCAGACTATGCTCCGGTCGGGTTATATGTTGAAGCATCCCGGCAACAGCAAAAACTCAACACGGTAAAACAGGCGTATGGCAATTTTCATCTGCAACCCAATGGTGTATTGGCCTGGAATCGGCATCACAGCTCGATTGCAAAGACGGAAGATTTTCAAAAGCTCAATTTTAATGCCGAATATGCAACACAATCTGGGCCTATGCTGGTCATTGACGGGCAGATTAATCCCAATTTTATAAAAGATTCAGACTCGTTTAAAATCCGTAATGGTGTAGGGATGAAAGATCAAACCTTATATTTCGTCATCAGTCGAAATGCAGTCAGTTTTTATCAATTTGCACAATTTTTTAAAGATCAGCTAAACGTGCAACAGGCATTGTACTTAGATGGCTCAATCTCAAGTGCCTATATTCCGCAATTAAAGAGATTAGACTCTTTGTTTAATTTAGGACCAATAGTTGCCTATATTGATCAACAGAGCTGTCCTACGCAGTGAATGAAGCTCGCTAGCCATTAAAACTTATATCCAATTTTTAAACCATAGCCTATGGCATGGTTGTGATTAAATTCACCAACTTGCGCTGCTTCAGATACACCGGGAAGGGGAAGATAGTACGTGCCATCTTGTGCGGTTGCATCACCAAGCCAATAGTATTTGACGCCAGCTGAAATAAAATAGTTGGGTTCAGGATTAAACTGTAATCCTAGGCCTGCACTGCTGTAGCCTTTGGTAGGATTTAAAATTGATGCAGGATTTCCCGTGCCAGAATCCCAGCCCAGATCAAATGAAGCGGACCATTTTGTGGTCATTTGTCTTGCAAGGCCTAGGGTTACACTCCATTGGTTGTTTTGATAATCATCCAGATTAAAACCTTCGGTATATGTGCCATTGCTCATTGTCGTGGTGGCAAGCTCTGATAATGCGCCGAACTGAGTCGGACGAATGATAAAGTCCTTCCAGTTGACCCAGCGAATGGTCGTGTACAGTAAGGTTCCGCTCATCATTCCGGTCTGGAAATCCAGATTAACCGATTGCGGAGTAGAAACTTTGGTTTTGGCATTTGCCGCAAGCAGTAGCGGCGTACCTAGAATATTTTCTTCTACATTAATCTTATGATTGATTTTTGAGTGATAAGTCAGGGCGGCTTTTAAGTCTATTTCGGGAAGCTGATAGGCCAGACCCGCTTTCCAGCCGAGCGCAGCATCTTGCTTAAATTTTGCGTTATAGCCATTAAATTCTGCATATACCTGTCCACGAAGTGCAACGTGACCTTTCACGGTTTGATAGGCAGGGCCGGCATAGAGATTAATATTTTTGACAGGTTGATAGCCTAAAATAAAACTCAGGTTTTGGCTGTCGACATTGACCTGAGTACCTTGCTGGCTCAGCGCCGTATCGGAGAAACTGCCATTGTCTTTTAATGGATAGTGTAAGTCTGAACCAAAGGGCTGATCATAAAGAATGCCAAAAGAAAAATTTGGAATGAACTGCAGTTTCAGCGCGGCACTATGGTACTGAAAATTCTGGGCAATATTATCGGTTGTAGCGTCGCCACTGTCAGCATTAACCAGATCTGGACGCGAACCGAGAGTATGCCCAGACACTTCAGGATCGGCAGCAGTAATCGTGGCTTCAAAATAATGCCCGAATTCCAGAAAAGGCAACACGGATTGGCCTGATTGATCCATGGCTGCCGCCTGACTATGGCTTGAGATTAGGCTGCATAATATTGCCAGTCTAGGATAATACCGTTTCATATATTTTCCTTTTAGACTTATTTTTTATTCTTCTGCTCTTACTGTTTTTTATCTTTTATTCTTCATTCTTTTATTCGTGATTATTGGCTTAGCTTTTATATTTTTTTTAAAATTCTTATTGTAGTAGAGCACTTTTAAATTGTGAGGAATAGCAAATTCTGGATGAATGATGAGAACTATGTTTCGAAGTATTAAAATTTAAAAATAACCCGTTCTAGAACAATTTTCGTGGGCAAATAAAAAGGCATTTAGTTGACTAAATGCCTTTGTTTAGAGGGGCTAGACTCTATTATTGAAGTGGTAGATGCTGTAATTCATTTAACTCTTTACGGCTATAACCTCTGGAGATTAAAACTTTTTTAATTCCAATAATGACTTTTTCATCCGTCGCTTTAGTCAAAGCTTCGATCAATTGTTCATTCGATTTACAAGAGCAATCATTTTCAACACAGGAGATTTGATTCTTGTGTTCGTTTTGCTGTTGATTAGCAGAAAACAGCTTTTGCCAAAAACTCATAGAGCCTTCATATGCAACCTAACATAGATCGAAATATATCCAAATTTTTGAGGAATACAAGTCCATATCAGTGATAAAAGCAGCAGTTAGACACGAAATTTTCCGATGATAGCAGAATAATCTAACGGTATTATGACAGTTACTGCATGATGATTATTTATAAACACTTAATTTTCAATACCATAAAAATGAAACCTAATTGAGCTTCATTTATACATAGAAATTAAAACTGAAATAAATTGTTTAAATCTTTTCAAGTAACACACCCGATTCGACGTGATGGGTATACGGGAACTGGTCAAACATCGCAAATCTGGTCACTTTATGCGTGGTTGATAAGGTCTTCAAGTTGTCTTCTAGGGTGTCAGGATTACATGAGATATAAATGATGCACTCAAAACGTTGAATCAGTTTTAAGGTTTCATCATCAATGCCTGCACGTGGTGGATCAACAAATACCGTGTCGAAGTCATAGCTTGAGATATCAATCTCTGCTTCCTGCAAGCGACGGAATTCACGTTCACCATTATAGGCTTGAGTAAAATCTTCAGCGGATAAACGTGCTACCTGAATATTGTCAATCTGGTTTTGCTCAATATTCCACTGCGCCGCATAAACAGAGGATTTCGCCAGTTCGGTAGCCAGTACACGATTGAACTTGGTGGACAGTGGCAGGGTGAAGTTACCATTGCCACAGTACAATTCG
The DNA here is from genome assembly GCF_002430855.1 of Acinetobacter sp. UBA5934. Lineage (NCBI taxonomy): Bacteria > Pseudomonadati > Pseudomonadota > Gammaproteobacteria > Moraxellales > Moraxellaceae > Acinetobacter > Acinetobacter sp. UBA5934. The sequence goes on from NZ_DJDC01000157.1 coordinate 10,503, forward strand.
AGCAAGTCTTTATTTGACTGTTCAGCTGCATTGCATGCCCATTCCAGCATTTTTTGGCAGACTTGTGCATTCGGCTGGGTAAAGCTGCTTTCAATTTGCTTATATTGATACGTGCGATCAAATACTTGCAGTTCTTCAACCACAAATTCATCACTGAGTACGACTTTTTGACCGCGGCTACGACCAATCACTTTGATATTCAGTTTTTCAGTCAGTTGTTTGGCTAAGGCTTCCCATTCGGCATCCAGCGGGCAACGATAAATCATGGAAACCAGCATTTCGCCTTTTAAAGTTGCCAAAAAGTGAACTTCAAATAAGCGTTTAGACAATACTGGATTGCTTTTCAGCTCTTGCAGCAAAATCGGCATCAATTGATTAATGCTTTTATCTGCAATCGGGAATTCGTCAATGCGAATGACTTTTTTCTGGTTATCTTCACTGCGTTCAAACATCGCATAAAACATATCGTCGTCAGTATGCCAAATACGGAATTCTGCGCGCATACGGAAGTTTTGTTCAGGCGAAGGAAATACTTCTAAAGAAGGGGGATGAAACTCGGCAAATTGAGCAGAAATACGTGCAATCTTGGCATCAAGTTGTAACTGATAAGCTGAAGTCATATGCAGTAAAAATCACAAACACATTGAAAACAGGGATGGTAACAAAGTTTGAATCAGATGACTAAACTTATTGCCATTTCAATACTAGAAATATAGCTTGAACGAAAATTTTACAAGAATCTTGTCGGACTTGTTTAAATCGGTTCTCAATCCATCCAATAAGTGAAAGCATGACGACTCATCTATAGGTAAAAAAACCAAGCCAATCAGACCAGGGAGAAATTGGCTTGGTAAAGAGAAAAGACAGTGAATTATAGGATGAAGCGCTGAAATTCAGTTTATAAATTTAACCTTAAGTTAAAGTCATCAGGCTGGCATTTCCTCCTGCTGCCGCGGTATTGATACTAATCGCGCGCTCAATGACGAATCGTTCTAATGGAATGTCGTAGTCAAGCGGCTGCAAATGGGTGATACCAATAATCGCACCTGAACGTGCAGCAATCTGATGTTGCAACTTTTGCAGTTGGGCTTTGGTACCGTGATGTAGCACTGCGTCAAAATCATCTGTTTCAATGTTCTGGATCACGGCAAAACGCTGTGCAATTTCTTTCGGCATTTTAGAAAGATATTTGAGCACAAAAGTATTTTCAGCCAGAACCACAGGCTGACTGCCAACCGCAAAAATTGCAGCCAATTGTTGAATTTGATCCTGTTCCTGATCCGCTAGAGAAAGTACACGTTTTCTTGGCAGCACCACGTATTGATTACTTTCCCCGGTCGGCCCTTGCAATTCATAATGATGGCCAGAGCAAAAAGCGGGACTAGGCTTCAAATGATATTGAGGAAAAGTTTTTTCAGCCCAAGTGTAAAATGTCTCGTATAAAGGATGATGCGCTGGCTGTATTTCAGTTGATTGCGTTGCAAAAGGAGTGGCCAATTTTTTCGCTGAACAATGCTGCATTAAACGGTACAGATAAATTGGACCGCCTGCTTTAGGTCCGGTACCGGATAATCCTTCACCGCCAAAGGGCTGAACGCCGACTACAGCCCCGACAATATTACGGTTGATATATAGGTTACCGACTTCAGCATGTGCAATCACGGTTTGAATGGTTTCATCAATACGGGTATGCAGTCCCATGGTGAGGCCATAACCTTTGGCATTGATCTGTTCAAGTAGCTGTTCTAATTGACCGTATTTATAGCGAATCACATGTAAGACCGGACCAAATACTTCACGTTGCAAATCATCCAGATTCGGCAACTCAATTAAAGTAGGAGGAATAAAAGTGCCTTGGTTTAAAGCTTGATCTTGTGTGGTATTCAGCATCAATTGATGGACGGGATGACCTTTGCCACGCACCTGATCAATATGTTTTTGAATATTGCTTTGCGCTTCAAGATCAATCACAGGGCCGATATCGGTTTTTAACAGGAACGGATTGCCGACACGCAGTTGTTGCATCGCGCCTTTCAGCATATGGATGACGCTATCAGCATTGTCTTCCTGCACACACAGTACACGTAAGGCAGAGCAACGTTGCCCGGCGCTGTCATAAGCCGAACTCACCACATCCAGAATAACTTGTTCAGTCAATGCGGATGAGTCCACAATCATGGCGTTTTGACCACCGGTTTCCGCAATTAAAGGAATCGGTTGACCCGAAATACTGAGTCGTTGCGCCAGGGTCTTTTGCAAAATTTTAGCCACATCGGTTGAACCGGTAAACATGATGCCTTGAATACGCGCATCCCCACTTAATTGTGCACCGACGGTTTCACCTTGTCCGGGAAGCAGTTGCAAAACATCTTGAGGAATACCGGCTTGCCATAAGATCTGGATGGCTTGCGCTGCAATCAGCGGTGTTTGCTCAGCCGGTTTTGCAAGTACGGTATTTCCGGCAACCAGCGCTGCTGCAATCTGTCCGGTGAAAATAGCCAATGGGAAATTCCATGGGCTGATACATAACACCGGGCCGAGGGGTTGAATAACGGTATCATCATCCAAATTGATCATTTGTGTAGCGTAATAACGCAGGAAATCAATCGCTTCACGAACTTCAGCAATGGCATTGGCATAGGTTTTACCGCTTTCACGACACAGTAGAATCATCAATTCCTGTAAACGCGATTGCATGATGTCGGCTGCACGCTGTAGGCAAGCAGCACGTATATCTTTAGGAGTATTGCTCCATTCAGTTTGGGCATTAACAGCATGATCTAATGCTAGATTCACTTGTACAGAACTCGCTTCTTGCACATGGCCGACCACATCGGCGTGATTGGAAGGATTTAAAATGGTGATAAGTTCTGAATGTTCATCATTCAGATGATCTTCGCTACTAAGGTTTTTACCCAATGCTTGAGCTTGCCATTGCTGCTGACTGAACTCTTGTGCAGTTTGATTCAGCGACATTAACTCGTGATCATTGGCTAAATCTAAACCCATAGAGTTTGGACGAGTATCGCCGTATAAATCTGGTGCGAGCGGAATGGCCGGATGCTTTTGACCAATCTGAGATTCTTTGGCTGCATTTTTTAAAATTTCTGCACGTGGATTTTCAATCAGATCTTCAATTTTTAAGGATTTATCTGCAATACGGTTTACGAAAGAGGTATTGGCGCCATTTGCCAGTAAACGTCGGACCAGATACGCCAGTAGTGTTTCATGATTGCCGACTGGTGCGTAAATACGGCAAGGCACCCCCAGTTTGTTCTCCATTTTATTGCCCACCACTTGATCATAGAGTGGTTCGCCATGCCATGCAGACACTGGAATTCA
>NZ_DJDC01000161.1:0-614 GCF_002430855.1 Acinetobacter sp. UBA5934
ATCTGCCCTAATTTTTAGGAAGATCGTCCTCAAAAATGGGAGACAAAAAAAAATCCTAGATTTAGGGGGAAACCTAGGATTGAAATCGGGGATATTTCTAGTTGTTATAAGATGGATAATCATCTACTTGAGACCAAGTATAGGAGGAAGATCTTAATTAATCATGTAGGTTATTGTATTCTAATGTATAGTTTTATTGACTAATGTATTTTTGGTTTACAGTTATTTCTAAATGTTAAAAATCAAATCTATTGATAAAAAGTAGAAAAACATCAAGCATAGAGAAGCATGGGCGTAATTTTTAGGCTTTAGATAATTAAAAAAGGAGCCTTTAAAAGACTCCTTTATGACATGAGGAACTACGCGCTTCGCTTGCTTTGCGTAAAATTCAGATCAGCTTAAAAAAAGAAATCCCCTATTTTTAGGGGATCCTTTTTAATGCCTGCCTACGCGGACTTCGTCCTTGATTTGCGTAATTTTTAGAGCAGCGCTCTATCTAATTACGCTCAGGCACAGCCTTCGCCTTGAATTCGGGTGGAGCAGTGCGCTTAAGCTAAAAAAGGGAATCTTTAGATTCCCTTTTGACAATCAAAACTACGCGCTTCGCTTGTCTT
>NZ_DJDC01000161.1:770-9395 GCF_002430855.1 Acinetobacter sp. UBA5934
ACTACGCGCTTCGCTTGTCTTGCAGAAAAATAAGGCAGCACATAAAGAATCCCCAATGATGGGGATTCTTTTTAGATTAAAGCCTGCGCGAGCAAAGCTCTTGCCTTGCGGCGTGGCGGAGCAGCGCTCCGCTTTATCACGCCTCAGGCTTCAGGCCTTCAGCTTTTTCTAAGGTTTCATCATTGCTGAAGAATTTTTCGCGCTGTTCTTCAAGAAACTTTTTCGCATCCGGTTCGAACACGTTCAAACGTTTTTCATTGATCAAGGTGGTCTGGTGTTTAAGCCATTCCTGCCAGGCCTGTTTAGATACCGTATCAAACAATTCCTGACCCTTTGCACCTGGAAACGGTGCAAAGTCTAAGCCTTCCATTTCTGTTTGATACTTACGGCAAAAAACTTGTCGAGACATATCAGCTTTCCTTAAACGTAGAGTTTTTCTAAACGAGCATAAGCACGCGCAATTGCAGCTTCCACCTGTGCAGGTGCAGTACCACCAATGTGGTTACGTGCATTCACAGACGCTTCAAGAGTCAAGGCTTTTTCAAATACATCTGCTTGAATCAGGTCAGAGAACTGTTGCAGTTGCTCAAGTGTCAATTCAGACAGGTCTTTACCTTCTTGAACGCCCAGCGCTACGGCTTTACCCACGATTTCATGTGCATCACGGAATGCCACACCATTTTTCACCAGGTAATCTGCAAGGTCAGTGGCAGTCGAGAAACCACGTAACGCCGCTTCACGCATGATGTCAATGTTTGGCACCAAGGCAGGAATCATGTCGGCAAAAGCCATCAATGAACCACGAACCGTATCAATAGCATCAAATAATGGTTCTTTGTCTTCCTGATTGTCTTTGTTATACGCCAATGGCTGACCTTTCATCAGGGTCAATAGACTCATCAAATCGCCATAGACACGGCCAGTTTTACCACGGATTAACTCTGGAACATCCGGATTTTTCTTCTGTGGCATGATGGAAGAACCGGTACAGAAACGGTCAGGAATATTCACAAACTTGAACTGCGCAGAAGTCCACAGAATCATTTCTTCAGACATACGCGATAAATGCATCATGATTAAAGATGCAGCTGCATTAAATTCAATACCGAAGTCACGGTCAGACACAGCATCTAACGAGTTTTCACATACTGCTTCAAAACCTAAAAGCTGTGCTGTGTATTCACGCTCGATTGGATAAGTGGTACCTGCAAGTGCAGCAGAACCAAGCGGTAGGCGATTCACACGCTTACGGCAATCGATTAAACGCTCTGAGTCACGTACCAGCATTTCAAACCAGGCCATCAAGTGGTGACCAAAAGTCACCGGTTGAGCCGTTTGCAGATGGGTAAAGCCCGGCATAATGGTATTGGTATTTTTCGCGGCTAAGCCCAAAATACCTTTTTGTAATTTTTGCAATAATTCTAAAATGGCATCAATTTCATCACGTACATATAAACGGATGTCCGTAGCAACCTGGTCATTACGGCTACGGCCGGTATGTAGTTTTTTACCCGTGATACCAATACGCTGAGTCAAGCGCGACTCAATGTTCATGTGCACATCTTCTAAATCAATGCGCCATTCAAAATCACCTGCTTCAATTTCAGCTTTAATGGTGTTTAAACCGTTAATGATGTCATCACGTTCCTGTTCAGTTAAAACCCCCACTTTGGCAAGCATGGTTGCATGCGCAATAGAGCCTGCAATATCTTGTTTATAAAAGCGTTGGTCAAATTGAACAGATGCTGTAAATTCAGCAACAAATGCGTCAGTAGCTTCAGAGAAACGACCGCCCCACATACCCGAAGTTTGGGTTTGTGACGGATTTGAGGAATTAGAAGATGTGGTCATATCGGCTCAATAAAATAAAAAGCAGTAATTTGAACAAGAGTATAGCAAATTCAGAATCACTTGCCGAAAAACAAGTCGATCCAACTTCGACGTATACAGATGGTAGGAAAAATAATGACGCCTATTTTTTTACGAAAATGGGCCATTGGCAACATTTAATTGAATTATTTATTGCCAGTAATATTTTGGCCGTCATCTTGGCGCTGGCAGAAGCACAATCCTGGACAGATTTGCATGTCAATCGCCTGCTGCAATATATATTGTTTATTGATTGGGTATTGCTGGCTTTTGTGGCGTTAATGGAACGCCTGCAGAAAAAGATTCAGCACTTTAGTTTTGGTCAGACCCTGGTTGCGGGCTTCATTTTAGTGCAGATTATCGTGTTAATCACCACGGTAGTGCTGAACGTTTTTATTTTCTTTGGACAAAACTTTCAATTCCAGCATTTGACGCTACAGGTTTTATTCGATGGCGTGGCATTAAATCTCAGTTTTGGGGTACTGATCGGAAGCTTTTGTTTTCGTTATTTGTATATGCGGGAACAATGGGCGCGGCAGCAGAACAGTGAATTGAATGCACGGATTCAGGCCATGCAAGCGCGAATTCATCCACATTTTTTATTTAATAGTCTCAATACTGTAATTAGTTTAATTAGTATTGATCCAGATAAAGCAGAACAAATGTTACTGAATTTATCGCAACTATTTCGTGCAAGTTTTAAAGAACTTAAACTGGTCCGATTAAAAGATGAAATTGAATTGTGCCAGCGTTATCTGGCGATTGAGCAAATTCGTTTAGGTGATCGCTTGCACATAGAATGGAAATATGACGATGAAGTTCTCTTTTCTAATATACAAATTCCTTTATTAACTTTACAACCTTTAGTGGAAAATAGTATTTTTCATGGAGTTGAAAAATTTCTAACAAAGAGTACGATAAGCATATTGATTGAAATAGTGCAAAATCAAGTCAATATAGTCATTACTAACCCTTATACACAGGATAAAATAAATTTACGACAGGGACATGGTATTGCAGTTGAAAATGTGAAGCAGCGGCTTGAGGCTTATTATGGTCGCTCTGCAACTTTTCAGACATACGCGGGGAAGGGAATTTTTACCACTGTTGTGCAATATCGATATAAATAAAAGATCATAGTTAACCTATAAAAAAAATGATGTTGACTGTGAAGGAGGAGAAATGGACATCCTGATTTGCGATGATGAACCTCTCGCTGTAGAGCGCTTGTCACGTTTAGTTACACAGCTGGGACACCAGGTGGTTGCTACTGCAAGTTATGGGCAGCAGGCAATTGAAATGACTCAATTCTATGAGCCGGATGTAGTACTTTTAGATATTCAAATGCCTGAAATGGATGGCTTGAGCTGCGCCGAACAACTGCGCCAGCTTGATCCTATGCCCGCCATCGTTTTCTGTACTGCCTATGATGAACATGCTTTGGAGGCATTTAAGTCGCATGCAGAAGGCTATTTACTGAAACCAGTAATGCAGCAGGAATTGCAACAGGTATTAGATCATTTAACAAAACTGACTCAAGCACAAATGAGCACTTTAAAACAAAAAGAAGATATGGACGAACTTAATATAAAACGCCACCAGATTGTGGCAAAAACCTACCGTGGTGTGGAACTGGTTCCTGTAGAAAATATTTATTATTTTTTAGCAGATCAAAAATATGTCACGGTACGGCATAAAAATGGCAGTGTACTGATCGATGAAACTTTAAAAGATCTGGAAAATGAATTTGGCGACCAGTTTATTCGAATTCATCGTAATGCTTTGGTTTCAGTACATTTTCTGGATGGTCTTGAAGTGATTAGCTCGGGGCAGTATCAGGTGCGTTGCCGTGAACTGGAAGAGCGCTTGGCCGTCAGCCGACGTCATCTGCCTAATTTAAGAGAACGCATCCAAAAGATGTAAATCTGCTTTCATGAGTCTAGATGAAAACGATAGTGCAAATTTACTTGCATTTTCTAGTCAGCGCGTTAAGTTTACACTAACGCACTTATTGACTGTTTCTTAGATTTATGAAGATTTTGAAGATTGCAACTCGACAAAGCCCACTTGCTTTATGGCAGGCGGAACATATTCGTGCCCGTTTAGAGGCATTGCATTCCGATCTTAAAGTTGAGTTAGTGACCTTCGTCACCCAGGGTGACAAAATTTTGGATACGCCTTTGGCCAAGATTGGTGGCAAAGGACTCTTTGTTAAAGAATTAGAAGCAGCTCTGCTTGATGGCCGTGCAGATTTGGCAGTGCATTCTATGAAAGATGTGCCGATGAAATTACCTGCCGGTTTATCACTTGCTGTGATTTGTGAGCGCGAAGATCCGCTGGATGCCTTTGTGTCGAATACATATGCAAGTTTTGAACAGTTGCCGCAAGGTGCGAAGGTTGGAACATCAAGCCTGCGTCGTAAAAGCCAGATTTTAAAAGCCCGCCCAGATTTAGACATTATTGATTTACGTGGCAATGTGGGAACGCGTTTATCCAAATTGGATGCAGGTATTTATGATGCCATTATTTTGGCAAGTGCAGGTTTAAAACGTTTGGGTTTGGCTGAGCGGATTCGTCATACGCTGCCAGCTGAAGTAAGTCTGCCAGCAGTTGGCCAAGGGGCACTGGGTCTGGAATGTCGTGCGGAAGATCAGGCGGTGCTGGACCTTATTTTACCGCTGCTACATAGCGAAACCGATGTGTGTGTGCGTACAGAACGTGCCTTTAATGCCTATTTGGAAGGCGGTTGCCAGGTCCCGATTGCAGGTTATGCCATCCTTGAACAGGGTCAAATCCATATGCAAGGGCGTGTGGGTAGTGTAGATGGGAAAACTTTACTCAAAGCAGAACAAGTCGGTGATATTAATCAAGCCGAAAAAATCGGGGTAGCTCTGGCGCAAGAATTGTTAGCCCAAGGCGCGGGTGATTTGCTCAAAGCTCTCTATTAATATGCTGTTTATCAATACACGTCCGCAAGACCGTGCTCAAGAATTGAGTCATGCATTGCGCATGGCTCACATTGATGTGCTGGATTTACCTTTACTTGAATTGCTGCCACAGGCCTGGTCAGCGGACTTGTCTGAGCTTTATCAGCAGTTGCCGAAGGCTCAGGTAATTGTGGTGGTCAGTCCAACGGCCGTGCAAATCGGCATGGAGTATTTAAAATTATCAGACATCAAGCTGGATCAGCTTGCGCATATTCAGTGGATTGCTGTCGGTGAGCGTACAGCTCAGGCTTTGGCGCAATATGGTATTTCTGCTGAAGTGCCTCAAGTCGAAACATCAGAAGGGATGTTGCAACTTCCTGTTTTAAAAACGCTCAAGGCCGGCCAGTGTTTGGCTTTTTGGCGTGGAGAAGGGGGGCGTCTGTTTATGATGGACCAGTTAAAACAGCAAGGCATGCGCATTTTAAATTTTATTTTATATGAGCGTCGCTGTCCCGTATTTGCGCAGCAATATTTAGATAACATATTATATTTATTAGAAAAACAAGAACAGTATGCTATGGTGGTCAGTAGCGAAGCAAGTTNNAGTTGGTTGAATTGGATTCAGCTGATGCAGAATCAAAAACAGATGATTGCTAAAGGGCATTATCTGGTTTTAGGGGAGCGCTTGTATCAAGTTGTTTCGAATTATAAAAAAAATCAGTCCACATGTTTTAATATCACGCGGCTACCTGATTTAAATACAGATTCAATTTTGCAGAAGCTTGTTGTTGTGCAAGGGAACACATGAAGAAAATACTGATTTTATTGTCTATTTTAAGTCTACTCTGGATTGCTAAATTAAGTTATGACTTATTTAATCTTACTGCACAACAAACAGAATTAAACACGAGTCTGCATCGCCTTGAACAGAATAATGCAAATTTAAATGATCAACTGGTGGCTTTACAGCGCAAAGTCATGCTAAAAGATGAGTCTGTACCGACAAATTCACAGGCAGCACAAGAGTTAAAAGACCTGCAAGATGCAAGTATTGATCCCGTAGTTTTGATTAAACAACAATTAGAATTGATTGAATTTATGTTGCAGCAAAAACAATTTACTGCAGCTTTAGATAAGTTAACCAGTTTAGATCGCAATCTTGAGCAATATGCTCTGGCAGTGCCATTAAAGCAAAGCCTGCATCAGGTGATTGCCAAAGATCATCAGGTGATTCAACACTTTGTCAGTGAGCGAATGGCTCAGCAAGTCAAAGTAGATACGCTGCTTCAGCAACTTGATGTTGCCTTGGCTCAGGAAATAAAGATGCCACAATTAAGCACGAGCCAAGCAACAGATAAAAATTTCTGGCAACGTTGGCTGGTGATTGAACCTGCCAAACAACCTGCTACGGCGCTCATGCAGCGTCCGTTAATTCTAAAAGAAGCACAGCTCAGATTATTAATTGCTCAACAAGCCTTAAAACAAGGTCAATATTTAGAGTATCAAAAATCATTGAATGAAATTATTCAATTGTTAAATCAAATTCCTGATGATAAATCGCGACAACTGATTCAAAACATCCAGAAGATCAAAGGATTTACGGTCTTGCCTACGCCTAGTTTAAATACGCGTGCATTATTGGGGTAATGAATCAATGAAGCAGATTTTACTGGCCTATGCGTTTATTAGCTTAATCATTATCGCAGTCTTAAGTCTTTTAAGTTATGGTTATGGCGCGGGTTATGTTTATTTATATTGGCGTGAATGGCAAATTCAGACCAATATCTGGATGATGTTTATTATTCTGGCCAGTTTAAGTCTATTTATTCAGTTGCTATGGTTATTAATTAAGCGTTACTTAACCCGGGAACAACGCAAATTAGAAACGGTTTTTAATTTTAAAAACTTACATCCTTATGAACAGTTAGCAGTGGTTTGGTTATTAGAAGCAGCACAAGACCAACACCAATTTATTCAAAACGTATTTTCTCAATCAGGTTTATTAAAGGGCATTATAGGTTCACGTTTATATTGGATGCAGCAGCGATATCCACAAGCTCTGGCAATCTTGAATCAAAGTAATGCCATGGCATTTGAATTGGCGGAGATCCAACGCATAGAAATTTACCTGTCGCAAAATGATGGTGAACAGGCCTTAACCCATCTGGAGTTCTTAAATCAGCACGAGCTTTCACCCTGGTTAAATGAGGTAAAAAGTGCTTATGATTTAAGATTAACCGGTTTATGGGAAAAGTTTGCCGTTCAGTTCCCTTGGATGTATTTACGCTCGACGAAATATGGACATTTAGGTTCAGAAAATAAACGCGAATGGTTAAAACAGTTATTGGTGAATTTTGATCAGGCCAATATCGAGAGTTTGCAAAATTTGCAACAACGCTATTTAGACTTGCAAGACCAAATTTATAGCCGTGATTATGATATTAAAGTGTTATGGTTAAAGTTATTATCGCGTATGCCGGAAATGAGCCAGCAACATGAAGCTCTGGTATTACATTTACTCGATGAACAGTTTAATCAAGACGTTTTTTATTTGTGGTTCCAGCAGCAATTATTAAAGCAAAATCCAGATTATTTAATGCTTGAGCAACGAATTGACTATTGGGAAAATAAATATCCTTCTTTGCCTGTCTTTACCTTTGCCAAATGGCACGTATATAGCGCGACGGCAAGAACGGCTGAAGCTGATCAATTACTTGAATTATACCCCGATAATGTGATGATGAATTATTTAAGAATTAAGTCTACTTTAAAGGGTCAGGATGATTTGATTAAACAGTTAAATTTAATTTTTGAAAATAATTCAAATTTTGTCGAAATAAAAATATAAGGGAATAAATATGCTTACCCTGTCCGATTATCCAGTCATTTATGATCAGTCTGTTGCCTGGGGCGATATGGATGCCTTTGGGCATGTCAATAATGTGATGTATTACCGTTATATCGAAAGTGCCCGTATTTTTTATATGGATGCGCTGAATATTTTTGACCAGGATGTATATACAGTGGTGGCTTCTAACCAATGTAAATATATCAGTCCAGTATTTTATCCAGATCGGCTTAAAATTGGTGTACGTGTTGAGGAAATTCGTAATAGTGCGTTTCGTATGAGTTATTTATTATGGAGCGAGACACAGCAAAGAAATGTTGCCTTGGCAGAGGCGGTTATAGTCTGTGTAAATAAGGAAACCATGCTTAAAACGGAAATACCTGAAATTATCCGTCATAAAATTTCAGAAATTGAATTAAAGGTAAAGCATTTTATTTAAAATAAGTCCTTTATAAAAAGTAAGCTGTAAAATCTGTTTGGCTAATTGTTATTTATTTAAAAAATTCTATTGAATGTTTTAAATAATAAAAATATTATGAGCTTGTTTTAAATAAAAAAATATAAAACCTGCTGTGGAGTTAATATGATGCCGGACATTAGTAATTTATCTGTTGAAGAGTTAAAGCGTTTACAAGTTGAAGCAGAAGCATTAATTGCTTCTAAAAAAGATCAAGCAGTTGAAGATGCTTATCAGCAAATTTTAGATATTGCCGATAACGTAGGTTTAACCATTGAACAAATCTTGGAATTTGGTTCAACTAAACGTAAGAAAAGTACACGCAAATCTGTAGAGCCGCGTTACCGTAGCAAAAAGAATTCAGCTGATACCTGGACGGGTCGTGGTAAACAACCTCGCTGGTTAGTTGCAGAACTTGAAAGCGGTGCAAAACTGGAAGATTTTCTCATCTAATTTAAATCTGCATGAGATAGTCATCTAATCAGAATCAGATGAGATTAAAAAACCAAGCTTATAAGCTTGGT
>NZ_DJDC01000161.1:9611-10721 GCF_002430855.1 Acinetobacter sp. UBA5934
GGATTTTCGCCATCAGTGTCTTTTTCATGTTCGTATTACTCCAAATTCCTGCGGCTTGGCTCATTTCAAAATTTTATAAAAACAACCAGGTTTTGCAAAATGTCAGTGGCAATATTTGGCAGGGGCAAGCGGACTGGCATACAGGTCAGTTAAAGGGTTCATTGAGCTGGAAAACACGCCCACTCGATCTTTTTTTGTTGCGTTTAGGGGCGAAGGTGGAAATCCATAGTGGACACACTCAGCTTGATGCCATTGCCGGATATGGATTTGGTAAAAAAATAACGATTCATGACTTAAATGGTCAAATCGCTCCTGAAACTCTAAAAAATCTGGTGGAATGGCAGTGGCCTGCTAATCCTATCCAGCTTCAGAATGTAAATTTTAATTTTAAAAAACAACAAGGCTTTAATCAGGCTGAAGGGCAATTGCAATGGGTGGGTGGGGAGTTGATTTATACCTATGCCCAGCGTCAGGATCGAATGAATATCCCTTCCTTGAAAGGAAAATTGTCGGATGAAAATAATAAGCTGATCTTTGATATCCAGGACCAGCGTGATCAAAAGCTGATGGCCCTGGAGCTGGATCAAAACTTGATGCTTGATGTACAACTGACTCAGCGTCTGCTGCTAAATATGCCTTCCTATAATGGTAAAGCTGGTTTAGATACCTATGTCATTAGTTCGCGTCAACCTTTGTTTAAAGGTGGCTTCTAATGAATCAATGGATGGAAAAAATTCAACATTTAAACTGGAAGCAGGCGGACCGGCTTGCTCCCTTATTATTGATCCTGCTGATTTTATATTTATGCTGGAAATTGGCGAACATTTTCTGGCTGCTGGTGGCACCGCCACAGGTCATGCAGCTGGAACGTGTTGAGCTGGGTTCACAGCAGCCACAGGTCCCCAATATTTCTTCATTTGCACTGTTTCAGGAAACTGGCAGGACTGCAGCGGCAGAAGACAATGTTAACTTGATTTTGCAAGGTGTAGTGGTCGGTTATCCAAGTCAATTTTCTTCCGCCGTGATTAAAGTCAATGATCAGTCCGATCGCTATCAGGTGGGTGAGAGTATTGCACCGACCTCTTATCAGCTGGCTGAAGTGTATTGGGA
>NZ_DJDC01000161.1:10831-11291 GCF_002430855.1 Acinetobacter sp. UBA5934
GCTGGCTGAAGTGTATTGGGATCGGGTGGTGTTGCGTCAAAGCAATGGCACGACGCGAGAACTACAATTCAAGGGTATTGAAAATGGTCTGGATCAAAGCATTGTTCCACCTGTAGCAACGACCAATCTAGCTACAAATAACCAGAACACTAATCAATCTATGCCGGCCATGCCCAGCCAGGAGCAAAATGCATTAGGGCAGGCAGTGCAAAAGATACAGGAAGATCGTGATCAATATTTAAAAGATATGGGGGTCAATGCAGCAGGTGGGGGGTATGAAGTTACCACAAGAACGCCAGCGGCATTGCGCAGTAAGTTGGGACTACAACCCGGTGACCGGATCATGTCTTTAAATGGACAGGCTGTGGGTCAGGGGCAAAGTGATGCCCAACTGCTGGAACAGGCTCGACGTGAAGGTCAGGTCAAAATAGAAATAAAGCGTGGTGATCAAGTGATGACC
>NZ_DJDC01000161.1:11484-11771 GCF_002430855.1 Acinetobacter sp. UBA5934
TGGTGATCAAGTGATGACCATTCAACAAAATTTTTAAGTGATGCATCGTCACCTTACAGGATTAGGAAGCACGGAACTTTATGGCTTTATTTAATTATCGTCCAGTTTGGGCTTTATTCGCGGCTGCACCTCTTATTGCTATGGTGAGTACCTCTATTCATGCGCAAACATGGAAAATCAACTTAAGAGATGCTGATTTAACGGCATTTATTAATGAAGTGGCCGATATTACCGGGAAAAATTTTGCTGTTGATCCACGTGTACGCGGCAATGTCACGGTCATTTCC
>NZ_DJDC01000161.1:11948-12168 GCF_002430855.1 Acinetobacter sp. UBA5934
CAATGTCACGGTCATTTCCAATAAACCTTTAAATAAAGCCGAAGTCTATGATTTATTTCTGGGTGTATTGAACGTGAATGGTGTGGTCGCCATTCCTTCCGGCAATACCATCAAACTAGTTCCAGATAGCAATGTTAAAAGCTCCGGTGTGCCTTTTGACAGTAAGCACCGCGCGACTGGTGATCAAATTGTCACGCGGGTGATCTGGCTGGAAAATACC
>NZ_DJDC01000161.1:12375-12886 GCF_002430855.1 Acinetobacter sp. UBA5934
TATCTATCAGCTGGAAACCATTATCCGTAACCTGGACGGTACCGGACAAAACGATATTGAAGCAGTGACACTGCAATCCAGTCAGGCTGAAGAAATGATTGGTCTGTTGGAATCCATGAGCTCTACAGGCGCAGCTAGAGATTTAAAAGGTTCACGGATTCGAATTATTGCCGATACCCGTACCAACCGGATTGTACTGAAAGGTGATACTGCAACCCGTAAACGTATCCGCCAGATGATTGAAATGCTGGATGTGCCGGCAGCAGATCGTTTGGGTGGGCTCAAGGTGTTTCGCTTAAAATATGCCAGTGCCAAAAATCTGGCTGAAATTTTACAGGGTCTGGTGACTGGTCAGGCGGTATCTGGTTCAGCCGGTTCAAATGGTTCATCCAACAACACTGGGATGAATAGTTTAAACAATAACAATTCTGGCAGTAATTCATCCAGCAGCAGTTCTTCCAGTATTTCGACCCCAAGTATTAATTTGGGAGGCGGATCAAACAGTAATAAT
>NZ_DJDC01000161.1:13053-13532 GCF_002430855.1 Acinetobacter sp. UBA5934
ACCAGTTTTAATGGTAATGGCGTCAGTATTATTGCCGATGACAGTCAAAATTCTTTGGTGGTGAAAGCAGATCCACAGTTGATGCGTGAAATTGAATCGGCCATTCAGCAGCTGGATATCCGTCGTCAGCAGGTGCTGATTGAGGCTGCCATCATTGAAGTTGAAGGCAATGATGCCGATCAGCTGGGTGTGCAATGGGCTTTGGGTGATCTGAATAGCGGCATTGGTTTAATCAACTTTAGCAATGCCGGGGCGAGTATTGCCGAGCTTGCTGCCGGATATGTAGCAGGTGGTGCAGCGGGTGCAGCTGCCAAATTGGGAACCGGGACTTCCTTGATCCTTGGCGATTATAAAGAAGGCGATAATGGTTCACGCAAACTGTATGGTGCCTTAATTCAGGCTTTAAAAAGCAAAACCAAATCCAATTTGCTGTCTACGCCATCCATTGTGACCATGGATAATGAAGAAGCTTATATTGT